>JAMFST010000010.1 GCA_026225435.1 Labilithrix luteola | reverse complement strand
GCTGGTGTCCGCCGGCGGCTGCTCCGGGAGCGACGGGAGTGGCAACGGGAGCGGCGGCCTCGGCGCGTCGTCCGGCGGTGGCTCGTCCTCCGACGAGCTGTTCGACGCCGGCCCCGTGGATCTGCCCGCCAGCGACTTCGACGCCGGCTCCTTCGATCTTCCCGAGGACGCAGCCTTCGCCACCGCCTCGCCCCAGGGCTGCGCCAAGCCGGCGCTGACCTGCTCCGACGCCTTCCCCGGCACGGTCGCCTTCTCCTCCTCCTCCACCGCGACCGACATCGTGGGGCTGTGGCTCCAGTGCCCCGCGGGCAACGGCGGCTTCGAGCTCGCCGCCAACGGAACGGCCTATTCGATCATCCAGAATGCCGACGGCGACTACGTCCCCAACCTCGATCCGTTTTCGATGGGAGAGTGGTCGGTCGGCCCCGGCCGCGGCGATCCCGACCAGCCGGTGGAGCTGGCCATCGCGAGCGCCGACGCCACGGAGTACACCTACCTCGGGATCTCCACCTGCCCCCGCGCCCTCATGACCGACAGCGGCCACCTGCTGCTCCCGGCGCAGTGAGCCCGCGCCGACCGTGAGCGCGGCGCGCTATCAGACGCCGACGACGCGCTGCGGGCGCTTCGATTCGCTGTTCACTCCGCTGAAGGGGATGGCGTACTGCCCGGAGAAGCAGGCGTGGCAGAAGTCGCCCGGCTCGGCGGGGCTCTTCGCCTGGCCCGGTTCGATGACGCCGCGGAGCATCCCCTCGAGCGAGAGGTAGCCGAGCGAGTCGGCGGTGACGTAGCGGGCGATCTCGTCGACCGAGTGGCTCGAGGCGATGAGCTCGCGACGGGTCGGCGTGTCGATGCCGTAGTAGCAAGGCCACTCGGTGGGCGGGCTGCTGATGCGCAGGTGCACCTCGCGCGCGCCGGCGTCGCGCACCATCTTCACGATCTTGCGCGAGGTGGTGCCGCGGACGATGGAGTCGTCGATGACCACGACCCGCTTGCCCTTGAGGATGGTGCCGACGGGGTTCAGCTTCAGGCGCACGCCGAAGTGGCGGATCGACTGCTGCGGCTCGATGAAGGTGCGGCCGACGTAGTGCGAGCGGATCAGACCGAGCTCGAACGGCAGGCCGCGCGCCGTGGCGTAGCCGAGCGCCGAGGGGACGCCGCTGTCGGGCACCGGGACGACCACGTCGGCGTCGATCGGGTGCTCCTCGGCCAGGCGCGCGCCGAGCGCCTTGCGAACCTCGTACACGCTGCGGCCCGCGAGGTGCGAGTCGGGGCGTGCAAAGTACACGTACTCGAAGACGCAGCGCTTGGGGCTCGCCTTCTCGGCGAGGCGGCGGGAGTGCACGCCGGACGGATCGATGACCAGCATCTCCCCCGGCTCGATCTCGCGCACGTACTCGGCGCCGATGAGGTCGAAGGCGGTGGGCTCGCTGGCGACGACGTGCGCGTCCTTGCCGCCGGTGGACGGGAGGATGCCGAGGCACATCGGGCGCACGCCGCGCGGATCGCGGACGGCGATGAGGGTGTCCTCGTTGAGGAACAGCAGCGAGTAGGCGCCTTGCACGCGGGCGAGCGCCTCGGTGATGCGGTCCTCGATGGCCACCTCCTTGCTGCGGGCGACGAGGTGCACGAGCACCTCGCTGTCGGAGGTCGACTGGAAGATGGAGCCCTGCTCCTCGAGCTCGGCGCGGACCGCCTCGGCGTTGGTCAGGTTGCCGTTGTGGCTGACGGCGAGCGAGCCCTTGGAGTAGTCGACGGCGAAGGGCTGGGCGTTGCGCAGCGTGGAGCCGCCGGCGGTGGAGTAGCGCACGTGGCCGATGGCGATGCGGCCGGGGAGCTTGCCGATCTGCTCGGCGCCGAAGACGTCCTGCACCAGGCCCATCGAGCGGTGGGCGAAGAGCTTCTCCCCGTCGCTGGTGACGATGCCGGCCGACTCCTGCCCGCGGTGCTGCAAAGCGTGGAGGCCGAGGTAGGTGATGTTCGACGCCTCGCCGTGGCCGTAGACGCCGAAGACGCCGCACTCGTCGTGGAAGTGGTCGTCGTCGGGCTCGATGCCCGGTCTCCCCTGCTGATGCGGCCGATCATGCGGGTCGAGGACGACGAGTCGCTTGCTCGGATCGGGGGAGGCAGTCATTCGGTGCGGCACCTTAGTCACGCCTGGCCTGACGCGCCATCCCGCGGGGGGCGATATCGGCGCATCGGTGCGTTGCGGTCCGGCTGGCGTCGCTGCGAATCCGGCTCGCGCCACCCGCGGCGGCCGAGGCGCGCCGGCGCTCGTAAAGCGTGGGGATGCCCTCCGACGCATCTCGAGCGCGCGCCGCCGACATCGACTGGCTGCGGGTCGTCGCCATCCTGCTGCTGCACCTGTTCCACACCGGGATGATGTTCAACACCTGGGACTGGCACATCAAAGCGCCGCGGCCGATGCCCTGGATCGAGTACCCGATGTCGTTCCTGCACCTGGTGCGCATGCCGCTTCTCATGCTGCTGTCGGGTGCGGGGACGGCGCTCGCGCTGGGCAAGCGCGGGCTCGGCACCTTCGCCTGGGATCGCACGCGCCGGCTGCTGCTGCCGCTGGTGGTGGGGATGTTCCTCGTCGTGCCGCCGCAGATCTACTTCGACTGGCGCGACAAGGGGCTCATCGCGCCCGGCTACGGCGCGTTCTGGCGGACGGTGTTCGACCTGGTCCCCTACCCGGCTGGCAGCTTGAGCTGGCACCACCTGTGGTTCGTGGCCTACCTCTTCGTCTACTGCCTGGCCGCCTTGCCGCTCTTCTGGGCGCTGCGACGGCCGTGGGGTGAGCGCGCGCTCGTCCGCGTGGAGCAGGCGTTGCTCGCGGGCCCATGGTTGTGGCTGCTCTTCCTGCCGCTCGCCGGCGTCAACCTGCTCCTCGCGGACTATCCCGAGACCCACACGCTGTGGGGCGATCCCCGGGTGTTCTCCTACTACGGCCTGCTTTTCCTCTATGGCCACCTGCTCGGGCGGTGCCCGGCGCTGTGGACGCGGATCGCCGAGACGCGCTGGTGGAGCGTGGGGCTCGCCGTGCCGCTGTGGGCGGCGCTCCTGCCCGACGGGCGCTTTCCCGGGGCGCTCGAGCGGCTGTCGTGCGACGCCGCTTCGGTCTGGACACTGCTCGCCGCGCTCGGGTTCGCGCGCAAGCTCGTGCGCCGGCGTGCCCCCTGGCTCGCCTATGCGCAGGGGCTCACCTACCCGTTCTACATCCTGCACCAGACGGTGATCATCGCGGTGGGCTACGCCGTTCTCCACGGCGTCGGCGCGATCCCCGGCCAGCTGAGCGTGCCGACGGGGTGGCTGTTCCTCGAGGTGCTGCTCGTCTCCTTCGCGCTCACCTGCG
>JAMFST010001246.1 GCA_026225435.1 Labilithrix luteola | reverse complement strand
TCATGACCACACTTCGTCCGCGCAGCGTCGCGTCCATGCGGCTTTTCCCGACCCCGCGCGGGTCGACGCGGCTTGCTACGAAGCGAAGATTGAGCGGGCGCAACCGCGTGTCTCCCTGCCGCCGCCCGCGTGGCGGTCCGCTCCGGCCTGAATTTTCTCTGTCCGGTCGAGCTCGAACGCCACGTGTTGACATGCGTTTCCACCTTCTTCATAGGTCAGCTGATGAAATTTCTCTCAACCGGCTTTGCAGCTCTCTGCTTCCTCGTCGCCGCGTGCGGCGGAACTGACAGCCCCACGCCGAGCGTCGACGGCGGAACGAACCAGTCCACGTCCGGCGACGGCTGCACGGGAACGCAGCTCACCGACGCGCAGCTCTGCCAGCTCACGTGCGGTCAGACGACGGCCGCCGAGGCGGAGCAGCTCCTCGGCAAGCCGGACGCCAGCAGCGGCGGTCTCATCGAGTACACGTACACCTGCGCCTCGAGCAGCAGCGTCATCGACTGGGACCTCGACTTCAACTCGGTCACCGGCCTCGGCAACGTCTCGGTGACCGGTCTCGGCACGTACGCCGGCACGACGGTCCCGTCGTGCCTCTCCACCTGCGCCCAGTAGAACCGGCGCTCACGGGCGCGCAGCAGTGCGGCGCGTAGACCCGTCTCCGATCCACTCTGGTCGTCGCTGTTGCCGCGGACAGCGGCCCATGCGTCGACCAGCGCACGACGCAGCCTCTCCGCCACCGGTTCGCCCTCGTCGTCGGCCATCGTCCGCAACAGAGCGCGAGGGTCGGCTCGAGAGCGCTCCGCGACGGCTTCTCCGAGGGGCGCCAGCTGACACCCGACGTCCCCCCGACCAGCGACGGGGCCCCGTCGTCGAAGGCGTGCTGTGGAAGGCCGGGTCCTCCCGTGCCGACCGGGCCGCCGCCCGCGTCAGCCCTTCGGCGCGCGATACTTCGTCTCGGCGTCCTCGCGGGTGTTGATCTCCAGCTGGATGCCGCCGGGGGTCCGGGCGAAGAAGCGGGAGCCGCGGCCGATGCGGTTGAAGATCTCGGTGTCGAGGTGGACGCCGAGCTGCTTGAGCTTCTCGTAGATGGCCTCAACGTCGCGCCTGGTCGCGAGCTCGAAGCCGAAGTGGAAGTCGCGATGCCACGGCACCGTGTCGCTCATCTTCTCGAGGACGATGTCGATGGAGCCATGGCGAAGGAGGGCGCTGCCGCTCGCGGCGTCCCGGTGCTCGACGACGGCGCCGAGGTGCTCCTCGAAGAAGCGCGCCTCCACCTCGACGTTCACCGTGGGGAAGCTCAGATGATTCAACAAGAGCGGCGTGCGATTCGTCTCGTTTTGCATGAAGATAAAATACGAATAGTGATTCGCGTTCGCAATTCGCGTTCCCACGGGCACCATGAAGAAGACCGCTCGGCCCGTCGTGGCCGCCAGAAAGAAGCCGCGCCAGGAGCGCTCCGCCAACCTCGTGGCCGACGTGCTCGAAGCGGCGATTCGCGTTCTGCAACGCGAGGGGGCGCGCCGCTTCACCACCGTGCGCGTGGCGAAGGAGGCGGGCGTCAGCGTCGGCTCGCTCTACCAGTACTTTCCCAACAAGGAGTCGCTGCTCTTCCGCTTGCAAGCCGACGAGTGGGAGCAGACCTCCAGCATCCTCGAGGAGACGCTCGGCGATGCGCGCCTCGCGCCGGGAGAGCGTTTGCGGCGGGCCGTGCTCACCTTCTTCCGCTCGGAGCACGAGGAGGCGACCCTGCACGTCGCGCTCAACGACGCGGGCGCTCTCCTGCGCGACGCGCCCGAGGCCGCCGCCGCCCACGCGAAGGTGACCCGGCGAATGCGCGGGTTCATGGATGAGGCTTTGCCGGGAGCGTCACCGTCGGCGAAGACCTTCGCCGCCGACTTCGTGCTCACCGTGATGAAGTCGGTCGCCGAGCAGATCACGGCGGAGGGCCGTACGCGCGCCGAGGTGGAGGTGTACGCGCGGAATGTGGCCGACGTGCTGACGGATTTCCTGGCGACGCGCGGAGGTCAATCGCGCGCGAGGTCGAAGGCGCCCTCGTAGATGGCGTCGATCGCGACGGTGGCATCGCCCAGAAAGAGGTTCTCCCCGTCTCCCAGCTCGCGGTAGTGCCACGTGTCACCGGTGTCGCGTCGGTAGTGCTCGATGCGTTTCCGGTCCTGGGCGACGAGAACGTAGTCCGTGAGCGACGGAAGCCGCTGGTACGCAGCCCACTTTTCACCACGGTCATAGGACTCGGTGGCCGGCGAGAGCACCTCGACGACGATGCTCGGATTCGCGAGCACGTCGGTCGTGCCTTCCTCGAGCCGGGTTGCTCCGCACACGACGACGGCGTCGGGATAGACGTACCGCTTGCCGGCGCCCGCGCCGATCCGCTGGTCGGACGAGAACACGCGGCAACCGCTGGCGCGGAGCGCATTCCGGAGCTCACCCCCGACGGCGCTCACGAGAAAATTGTGGCGCGGGCTCCCGCCCGCCATCGCGAAGATCTCGCCGAAGTGAAACTCGTGCTTGTCGAGCTGCTCGCGCTCCCACGCCAGGTATTCCTCGGCGCTCATTCTCCGCGTCGGCGCGACATCGGACATGTACGGATCGTAGCAGGCTCAGGCCACCCGATCGACGGGGAGCTGGGCGGCGAGGGCGGCGAGGTCCGCGCGTTGCTGCGAGCCGAGGGCGTCGAGGACGGTGTCCAGGCTGCCGTGGATGGTCCATCTTCCCGGC
>JAMFST010000144.1 GCA_026225435.1 Labilithrix luteola | reverse complement strand
CGCGTCGAGCAGTCCTACCAGCTCCAGGTCACGCTCGCTGGCGGCAGCCCCGTCGCCGTCGCTGATATGGTCAATGCCGTCTGCGAAGCCTACATCAGTGCCGAACGCGCCGACGAACTCGCCCAGACCGACCAGCAGTTAGGCATCCTCACCGAAGCCCGCCGCAAACTCACCGAGCAGCTCGACGCCGACCGCGCCGAGCAAATGCGCCTCAGCGTCACCCTCGGCGTCGCCGATGCCTCCTCCGACGACAGCAATCCCTTCGACACCCAGCTCGCCGAACTCCGCACCGAGCTCGCCAAAGCCACCGCCGAGCACCAGGTCGCTCTCGCCGCCGCTGCCGCTGTCAGCCCCGGCCGTTCCGGCGCTGCCGTCGACCTCGGCGCCTCCGCCGACTCCATCGTCGCCGCCGATACCCAACTCTCCGCCTTCCGCCAATCCACCGGCCAGCGCGTCGCCGCCCTCAACAGCCAGATGGCCGGCCTCACCCCCGCCAACCCGCTCTACATTCAGAACCAGCACGAGCTCGACCAGATCAACGGCAACCTCCTCCAGATGGAGCAGACCACCCGCAACCGCGCAATCCGCCGCATCGAAGCCGAGCGCTCCCTCGAAGTCCGCCGCACCGGAGGTCTGGAAGACCGTCTCCGCGAACAGCTCGCCGAACGCGTCACCGCCGCCACCGGCATTACCCCGGACCTCCAGCACGCTTCCGAAATCGCCGCCGACGTCACCCGCCTCGAGGCCCGCTACACCGCCGTCGACAACGCCATCAGCACCATCCAGCTTGAGAAAGACACCACCGGCCTCATCCACATCATCGTCCCGGCCCCCATTCCCTCCGCGCCCAAGACCAGCCTCAAGCGCAGCATCATCCTGTTCGCCATCCCCTTCGGCATCGTCGTCGGCATCCTGGCCGCAGTCCTCCTCCTCAAGTTCAACCCCAAGATCTTCATCGCCCGCGACCTCGCCGACACCCTCGGCTTCCACCCCATCGCCACGCTCCCCACCGGCGTCGACAAAGCCGTGCAGGACGAGTTCATGCTCCGCCTCCTCGCCGGCATCGACCAGATCCACCGCAGCGAGCTCTGCAAAACCTTCCTCTTCACCTCCGCCACCTCCGGCACCTCGGTCACCGCGCTCGTCGAATCCCTCGCCCGCAAGATGAAGCGCCTCGGCTACGGCATCGCCGTCCTCCGCGCCGAAGACCTCATCGGCGAGAACACGCTCTCCTCCGGCGTCGTCGCCATCGCGTCCTCCAACCCCACACCGCGCCACGAAAACTTCGCCCTCGCGCGCATCGCCGCCATCACCCGCTCGGCCGACTTCATCTTCATCGACGCCCGCCCCGTCCTCACCTCCTCCGTCGCCGAATACTGCGCCCGCCTCGCCGAAGTCGTCGTCCTCGTCAGCCAGTCCGGTAAAACCACCCGCAGCGAAGTCAAGGCCGCCGTCAACCTCATTCGCCGCCTCCGCGCCCCCGCCCTGGCCACCGTCCTCTGCGACGTCGAACT
>JAMFST010001245.1 GCA_026225435.1 Labilithrix luteola | reverse complement strand
TGTTGGTGGGGACGATGATGAGCGACTTGTTCGCGTGCGCCTTGCCGTCGCCGGTGGTGGCCAGGAGGCACAGCCAGTCGGCCTGCGCGGCGTTGGTGATCCACATCTTCGATCCGTCGATGACGTAGTCGTCGCCGTCCTTGCGCGCGGTGGTCTTGATGGAGGCGACGTCGGAGCCGCCGCCCGCCTCGCTCACCGCGATGCTGCTCACCACCTCGCCGGCGATGGCCGGGGCGAGGAACTCGCGGCGCAGGGCGTCGCTCCCCCAGCGAGCCAGCGCGGGGGTGGCCATGTCCGTCTGCACGCCGATGGACATCGGGATCGAGCCGCTGGCGCAGCCGCCGAGCTCCTCGGTCACCACCATCGAGTACGAGTAGTCGAGCCCCATCCCGCCGAAATCCTCCGGCTTGCTGACGCCGAGGAGCCCGAGCGCGCCGAGCTTCTTGAACACCTCGTGCGCCGGGTAGGCGCCGGCGCGCTCCCACTCGTCGACGTGCGGGTTGATCTCGCGGCTGACGAAGTCGCGGACGGTGCGGCGCAGCTGCTGGTGCTCATCGGAGAATCGCATGGCGCATCCTATTCCTGGGGCGCTCCCAAGTTGAAGTCAGTTTCAAGTTAGCTTAGGCCGTCAGGTATGTCCGACCAGTACGTGCACGAAGCAGACGATCGCGCAGTGCGGCGTGTCACCCTCGACTCGCCTCACAACCGCAACGCGCTGTCGCTGGCGTTGACCGACCAGCTGGCGGCCGCGTTCGCCCGGGTGGCGAGCGCTGCGGAGAGAGACCGCATCCGCGCGGTGGTGCTCACCGGGACCGGGCCGACGTTCTGCGCCGGCGCCGATCTGAAGGAGGATCCGGCGACCACCCCGCAGCGAGTGGCGCGCATGGTCGACCTCCTCGAGCTGGTGCTGACCTGTCCGGTGCCAGTGGTCGTGGAGCTGAACGGCAACGTGCGCGCCGGCGGTCTCGGCCTCCTCGGCGCGGCGGACATCGTGGTGGCGCCGTCGTCGGCGACGTTCTCCTTCAGCGAGGTGCGCATCGGCGTGGCCCCGGCCATCATCGCTGTAACGTTGTTGCCGAAGATGACGCCGCGGGCGGCGCAGCGGTACTTCCTCACCGGCGAGACCTTCGACGCCGCCGAGGCGGAGCGCTGCGGGCTGGTGACGATGGCGATCCCGGCCGAGGAGGTCGGGCCGCGGGTGCAGGCGCTGACCGACGCGTTTCGTCTGGCCGCGCCTTCCGCGCTGCGCATCACGCGCAAGCTGTTGCGCGAGGGGGCGGGGAAGGAGGCGAGCCGCGAATCGCTGACCGCCGCGGCGCGGCTCTCGGCCGAGGTGTTCGCCTCCGCCGACGCACGCGAGGGGATGCTCGCCTTCCGGGAGAAGCGCTCGCCGGTCTGGGTGGTCTCGTGAAGATCGCGTTCGCCGCCGCGGTTCTCCTGTCGCTCACCGGCTGCGACCAGGCGGCGACGCCGGCGCCTCAGTCCGCTGGCGCCGTATCGCCGGCAACTGACGATACGCCCCGCGTGGCCCTCGTCGTCATCGACGGGATGCGCCCCGATTACTACACGCGCGCCGATGCCTACGGCCTGCGCATCCCCAACCTGCGCGCTCTCATGGCTCGTGGTCGCTACGCCGCCGAGGGGATGCTCGGCGTGTTCCCCACGGTGACCTTCCCGTCGCACACCACCATGGTCACCGGCGTGTCGCCTCGCACCCACGGCATCTCCACCAACCTGGCCTTCGACCCGTGGATGAACAACCAGGGGGGCTGGAACTGGTACGCCGAGTCGATCAAGAGCGAGACACTGTGGACCGCCGCGCACCAGGCCGGAGAGACCAGCGGCGCCATCTTCTGGCCCGTCACCGTGGGCGCGCGCATCGACTACAACGTGCCGCAGTTCTGGCGCGCGTGGGTCGACGAGGATCTCAAGCTGCTCAAGGCGGTCTCCTCGCCGCCGGACTTCGGCGCGGAGCTGGAGGCGCACGCCTCGATGCCGGCGGAGAACCGGACCGACAAGGAACGCGGCGACGCCGAGGCGTACCTCCTGCGGGTGAAGAAGCCGCAGCTGGCGCTCCTGTACTTCGCCGACCTCGACAGCGTGGAGCATCGCTTCGGGCCGGCGACCCCGCAAGCCTTCGCCACGCTCGAGATGATCGACGCGCAGCTCGGCCGGCTCGTCGAGGCGACGAAGGCGGCGCACACCTACGAGCACACGACGTTCCTCGTCGTCTCGGATCACGGCTTCCTCCCGGTGGACACCGAGGCGCGGCCGGCGGCGTGGCTGAAGAGCGCCGGGCTCATCACGCAGGAGGCGTCCGGTCACGTGTCCGACTGGCAGGCGTCGGTGCTCCCCGCAGGCGGCTCGTGCGGCATCGTGCTGCGCAACCCGAAGGATCCGGCGCTGGTCGCCCGGGTCGACGCGCTCCTCACCAAGCTGGCCGCCGATCCGTCCAACGGGATCGCCAAGGTGGACCACGAAGCGGAGCTGGTGCGCCTCGGCGGCTACGGCGAGGCGACGTTCGCTCTCGAGGCTGCGCGCGGGTTCGAATTCGTCGGCGGGGCGGACGATCCGCCGCTGCGCCCCTCGGGGCACAAGGGGACCCACGGCTACTCGCCGGAGATCCCGGAGATGCACGCCTCGTTCATCGCCGCCGGGCCGGGCATCCACCCGGGCGCGCCGCTGCCGCTGGTGCGGATGATCGACCTTGCGCCCACCATCGCCCGCCTCCTGCATCTCGACATGCCGCGCGTCGAGGGGCGACCGATCGAGCTGTAACGTCGTTACACGCTCAGAACCGCCCCCCCTCGCGCTTCACGCGGACCAGGCGCTCGCTCTCGCGGAAGAAGAACACGCAGATGAGCACCGAGACCGTGGTGAGCGCGGAGGTGGCGAGGAGGAAGACGAGGTTGCTCCAGCCGGTACTCGCTCGAGCAGGTGTACGTCTGGTTGCCGGCGAGGAGCCAGGCGCCGATGGCGACGCAGGACCGAGCGACATCGCCGCGGCGTAGGCGCGCCGGAAATCGCCGCCGCGGCG
>JAMFST010001244.1 GCA_026225435.1 Labilithrix luteola | reverse complement strand
CCCGCCGTACGCGCCGTCCAGGGTCGCGTCGGCGGAGCCGTCCGAAAGGGCTCCGCCGCAGCTCCCCGAGACGCACGCGACGGCGCCCGGACAGACGTCTCCGCACGCGCCGCAGTTGTCCCGATCGCTCTCGAGATCGACACACGCGCTCCCGCACGGGTTGTAGCCGACGGCGCAGCTCGCCCCGACCAGCGCGTTGTCGTCCGCGCACCCGGCGACGGCGCTCGCCGTCGCCGCGAAGGCCGCTGCCGCGAGCAGAGCCAGCCTCAAGCTCGCTCTCGCCGAGCTCCTCCGCGATCGCCTCATGGCCTTTTCTCCTGGTTCGAGGACGAGGTGGGGGACGTTTGCGCCGGACGCGCGCCCACGACGGTGAGCTCCACCCTCCGGTTCGCCGGCGCGGAGCGCCGCTCGGGCACCGCCACCTCCACCCGCGGGTGCGCTTCGCCGAAGGCGTGCGTCGTGAGCCGCGAGGGCGCGACGCCGAACTTCACGAGGAGGTTCATCACGCTGACCGCGCGGTGGCGCGAGAGCATCAAGTTGTGCGCCTCGGTCCCCACCGCGTCGGCGTACCCCGAGATGTCGATCTCCATGACGTCTGGGTTCTGGTCGATGAACTCGGCCACCTTCTTCACGATGCCGTAGCTCACGTGCTTGACCCGCGGGCTGTCGTTGCCGAAGAGGATCACTTCGTCGAGGACGATCTTGTCCCCCTCGATGCGCACCGGCCCATGGCTCTCCGGGCAGCCGCTGGTCTTCGGATCGCTCGTACGGATGCCGGGCACGTCGGGGCAGGCGTCCTCGTCGTCGAAGACCGTGTCCTTGTCGCGGTCGCCACGCGGGCAGCCGTTGGTCTTCGGGTCGCCGGTGCGCAGGCCGGGCACGTCGAGGCAGGCGTCGTCGTCGTCGAAGACGCCGTCCTTGTCCTGGTCACCGCGGGGGCAGCCGTCGGTGCGCGGATCGTCCGTGTGCACACCGGGGACGTCGGGGCACGCGTCTCGGGGATCGAAGATCCCGTCGCGGTCACGGTCACGGTCGTGATCGATCGGTGGTGCATCCTCGCGCGCCCCGAGCCCCACTTGCACCCCGAGCCACAGGATGTGCGCGTCCTCGGGCGCGAGGGAGCTGTCGGGCTGGACGACGTGGGTGTAGCCGACAAAGGGGCCGAGATCCCACCGCGTGCCCTGCCCGAGCCGGAAGTCGTAGCCCACGTGCGCATCGAACCCGAAGCGGCTGCGCGAGCCGGTCTGCGCCAGACCGGTGTTCGCGTCGAGCCACAGGCCGGCCACGTGGAGCGCGCCCCACGGTCGCAGCCGCACGCCGCCCATCGCGTAAAGGAGCGTGCCTGTACCTTTGGACGCCAGCGACCTGTCGGACGGGGCATCGCCCGCGGCCAGGGCCAGGCCGCCGCCCTCGATCTGCACGCCGAGGACCCGCGCGAGCGGCAGCTCGAGAGCGAGCCCGCCGCCACCGCCGAAGCCGAACTGCTGCTGTTGCGGATCGCCCACCGCGTGCGCGACGCCGCCGAGCGCGTGGACGCGCAGCTCGTCGGCGTGCGCGGGGGGCGACGCCAGCGCTGAGGCGAGCGCAAAGGCGGCCGCCGAGACGGGCGAAAGAGCGCGAGCGTTGAACGTTCCTCGCCTCATGTCGCCTCGCGCTTTCGAAAAGCGGAGACGTTGTTGTCGATGGTTAAGGAAACGCAACTCGCTCCGCCCATGTTCGCGGAACCGCGGCGAAAAGGGCGAACAATCGTGCGCTCCCGTCCTCGCCGACCACTCCCGCACACGATCTCGTTACGTCGTGGAGGACTTCTCCCCACCGTCGACCCCATCGCGGCGGCGGCTTACGGGCTCACCTCGGAACAACCCACCATGCCGGACACCGTGTCGCGGAGCTCGGCGAGCATGCCCCGCGTCCTCGTGAGCTGCGCCCGAGCGGCGTTGACCTCGTACGTCGAGACGTCCTGACCGCCGTCCACAATGGACGTTGCGTCAATTTTCGAATGACGCGCGTCGAAGTTCAAGGAATCACCTGGGCGAGTTAGAGATCCAGCTCGCCACCCCACCAGCTCTCACCGTCGAACTGCGCCACGAGGCAGCCACCTGAAACCAACAGCCTGTCGCCCGCAGTGTGCAACCGCCGAGCTTCCAGCTTTTTGACGAGCTCCACACCGTTGGCGCCAACACGGTAGACGCCTGCATAGCCGGCTGCCGCGTATAGCGTGCCGCGGTACCAGGCGAGACTGACGAAGCGCAGATCTTTGGGTGCCGATATCCGGCTCCAGACGTCCTGCTTGAGGCGATGCAGCTCTCCCGCGCTTCCACCCGTGTAGACCTCGTCGCCGACGCAAAGCACCGTGAGGAGCGTGGCCACGGCGGGCGCGGGCAATTCTCGCCATTTACCCTCTTCGTAACGATGAACGGCGCCGCTTGTCCCTACGGCGTACGCGCAACCGGCGGACGTCCCGTGCACCGCATGAAAGCGGTGTCCCTTTTGGTCCGGCTCCGCCAGCACCGCGTTGTCGCTCACGCGAACGCGCACACCGGAGGGGCCAACGGCGAAGACCTCGGATTCCGACGCTGCCCACACTGCGCTCAGGCGGCACTTCAAGTCGCGCGTGGAGAAGTCGCTTTCGGAGAACATGTACAGGAGCCCGTCAGCCGAGACAGCGACGCTCTTTCCACTCTCTGTCGCGTCCAGCGCGGTGAGCCATGCCCCGACCTGATGAAGCTTTGTCCAGCGGACATCGGGCCGATGCTCGAGTCGAATCAGCAGGGAAACGAAATCCTTCGGATTCGGGACCGGCGGCGAGAGGACGGCCAAAATCGTAAGGTCGTCCTGGCGAGAGCCGCGGATGTCGAGGAGCGTCGTCCGGTGGTCGTTCTCGTCCGACGTCGCCGTTTCGCTCTGCGTATCGTCACGAGGCATACGCACATGGTCTACGAGTACGTCTGCGCGTGGAAGTAGAAGCGCGCCGACGAAATGGGCCGTCTTCCTTGAACGAGAAAACGCCCGGCTGCTCTGCGGGCTCGGCGTTGAGCTCGTCGAGATCTCGGGCGGCAGCGACGAAGCCCCGGCGATGCAGGGCGACGCGCGCGATGGTCGCACCCTGGCGCGCGAGGCGTACTTCCTCGAGCTCGCCCGCGACATCGCCAAGGTGGCGACGATGCCGATCATGGTGACGGGCGGTCCGCCGCCGGCAGATCGTGGACCAGGGCGCGAGACACACACCGGCGTATGGCCCCTCCGCGCGCTTCTCCTCGAGCAATTCGATACGGGCCCGGCGCACGCGTCGCTACCGCCGCTGGACGAAGACGAGGAACGCCCTGGTTCGCGCCGCCCTACCGCGCACGGCGACCACCTCCTGAGCGGGACCGAGCGGCGAGACCGTCGAGAGCCAAGAGAGCGTATGACCATTGACCGGAATTTCCCCGAATGTTCACCTGGGAGAGCCGGGCAAGATCCCGGAAGGAGACTCGCACATGGACGATTCGACTGCGGGAGTGACGCTGCTCAACGGCTTCGTCTTCGACATTTTGGCCGAGTACCAGCACATGAAGCGGGTCTGCGGCCCCGCTTTCGACATGACCAAGAGCCTCGACAAGACCAAGCCGGACGACTGGTCGAGCATCGACATCTACAACGACGTCTGCACCTGGATCGAAACCAACGTCGGCGCGATGAGCATTCGCCAGGCCGGAATCGCCATCGGCCGCCGCGTCGCCGAGAACATCATCAGCAACGGCAAGATCAGCGATCCCACCCCGCTCGCGATGATGGAGGCCCTGAAGTGGGCCGCCAGCGTGATGATCCGCGATCCCAAGGGGCGCGGCTGGGAAATCCTCTCGCACAACGACCACAGCGTCGTGATGCGCCGCACGCAGACGTTCAGCTGTCCGATGCAAGAGGGGCTCCTCGTGTCGCTCGTCGAGCGCACCGGCGTAGAGGGCGCCGACGTGGAGCACTATAAATGTACAAAACGAAACGACGAGTTCTGCGAATACCGGGTGACGTGGCTATGACCGGCCGTGACCGCGCGATCCCCTGCTACGCGGAGGCACGATGAACGACGACGTGGCGCAAGTCGTCGCGGCAATTTCCGCGGTCGTTGCCGACGTCGCGGGCGGAAATCTGCGCGCACGGGCGGAGACACCTGACGACGCGCCGGAGGCGCTCAAGGCGCTCGCTGCGGGCATCAATCAGCTCATCGTCGCGTGGCGCACGTCCGAGGTCCAAGCGCGCAAGACCAAGCGCGAGCTCGAAGACAAGATCGCGACGATCGAGACCCAGGCCGTCGCCATCCGCGAGCTGTCGACGCCCGTGATGCAGATATGGAAAGACGTGTTGCTGCTTCCGATCGTCGGCGCCGTGGACGAGGCGCGAAGCTCGGACATCACGATGGAGCTCCTCACTCACCTGGAGCAGACGCAGGCGACGCGCGTGATCATCGACGTCACGGGCGTGGAGCTCGTCGACGAACGTACGGCGGACCACCTCGTGCGATTGGTGCGCGCGGCGGAGCTCCTGGGCGCACGATGCGTCGTGACCGGCGTGAGCCCGGCGGTCGCCACGACGCTCGTTTCGTTGGGCGCAGACATCGGCGCTCTGCGGACACTCCGCACGCTGGAGAGGGGCCTCGTGGAGTGCATTTCCTGAGGTGTTCCACGGGAGGCGCTGGTCTCCTGTGAAACACCTCCTCAGGGATCCGCCCCGGATTTCTACCAGAGCGTAGTGACGGCGCTCGCGTTGTGGAACCCCTGGACGGACCCGCCGTAGCGGGCGATCTCGCCGTACGAGGCAAAGCCAATGAAGGGATGCTTCGTCCTCCCCTGGAAGGCCTGGATCTGCTCGCCGTAGCGATCGCCGAGAATGAGACGGCGCACGCCGCAGTCGACGATGAATCGCGCACGCACGGCGCTGCCTTCTGCTGCTGGCTGGATCGTATCGGCCGTCAGCTTGGCGGCGGCGTCGATGATGGCGTCGGGGGTCGCCTCGATGACGCGAACGATGCTCCCCACCGGGATGGAGCCACCCAGCGAAATCGACCCGTCCGCTCCGAGCCCGAGCGGCGTGCGCACCTTGAGCCCTTCGCCGAACGGGCTTTTGACGCCGAGCGACTGGCGTACGAGTTGACTCAGCAGGTTGTTGTCCTCGCGTAGCTGTACGCCCATGCGCCCCAGCTCTTCGCGATAGACGTTTGCCGCCGGGTGTCCATCGAGCTCCTGGATCGCGTTGCCCGCGGTGGCCGTGACTGTGAACTCTCTTGCTCCGCCCGGGACGGTGAAGCCGTGGCGAACTCCCATGCGCGCCTTGGAGGTCGTGCTGATGGCGGCGACGACCGCTGCATCCTCGTAGGCGTCGTCGTTGAAGAGGACCTTCGTGCCCCGGTGTGTCTGGCAATCGCCAGCAAAGCCGCCGAAGTAGCGCCAGTGAACCGGACTCGTTTTACCGAGTACGTCGACGAGCTGCTCCCCATCGCAAGCGAACGCGTCGACGAGCACCAAGGGGCTCACCATCGGGAACGCCGGCTTGAGCCCCCTCACGGCCGTCGCCAGCGCTCCACGAAGATTGGAGCGCAGGCCGCGAGCGAGCGCGACCTGGACGTCGACGTCGTCGCCGCCCAAGACCGCGCCGACCACTCCATCGGAGGTGACGCCGTGCTCCGTGAACGCCGCGCCGCCCGTGGTGGCGCCGACCACCGGGGCCTCTGCGACCATCCTGGCTCGCTTCAGTAGCCCGCGAAAATCCAGCTCGATCGGCGTGTACAAGACCACGAGCTTGGCGGGCTCGCCGAGCTCGCCGATCGCGTCCTTGAGAGCGGCCGTGACGAGTGCCGTTGCCGAAGCGACGGGACCAAATGTGACCATTTTCATGACGTGCGCCGTCCACGAAAATGACCGAGTGATCCGGCAAGCGTGGTCGTCACGAGGAAGATACGCTCGTTCCGCCGCGCGCCTAAGGGAGTTGGGGTCGCGCCATCCGGGCGAATCCACGCGCTCGTCCGCTGCGGGGGGGCGGGCCGACCTGTCGAGCCGCCGCCGCCCGACGCGGCCGCTAATCGCCGTAGCCGAGCGGAAGGACGACGTGGTCGATCGGGTTGATGTCCGAGCAGTTGGCGCCGTTCGCGTCGCAGACGTGGACCGTTCCATTCAGGTAGCTGAGATAGAGGTCGTTGTAGCCGTTCAGCCCCTGGCCCGTGCCCCATGAGTTCTTGATTCGGAGCAAGCGGACCTGCGCATTCGGATCGAGCGCGGCCGCCTTCTGCGCTGCGGTTCGCGGCGTGCCGGCGGCCAGCGTGCCGAACCCCGGAACGCCGTCGACCGTGTAGTCGGCAATCAGTGAGTCGTGCCAACCGCCCATCGATGCTTTCGATCCCTGCGCTGCGTTCACGAACGAGCCGTCGGATTGTTCGGACTTGTCGTCGACGTACCACATGATCGGAACTGGCAGACCGGAGTCGATCACGCGCTGAATCGACTGCAAGACACCGCGATGCGCGGCGAAGCTACCCTGGCCGTGCGCCACCTGGTACGGGATGTTCGTCCACGCGTAGGCGCCGGTGTTCTCGTCATTCGGTCCTGGTGCCCCGATGTCAGCGTCCAAATGTCCAATCGACAACGTGCCGTTCGTGATTTCTGTCTTCACGTCGACGGCGCGGAAAATCGAATAGTCCGCGGGCGGGGTCGCGCCGTGCTGGAAGTCGTGCGACACGTCGGGGCCGAACGT
>JAMFST010001243.1 GCA_026225435.1 Labilithrix luteola | reverse complement strand
GACGTCCGTCGACGTGGCCTCTCGCGCGCGCCGATCGCCGAGAGCTTCGAGCCGGTGGAGCAGGCGCAGGGGAGCCGCATCTTCTGGCTCGTCGTCGACTCCCCGCGTGCGCACGCGCTCTCACGCGAGCTGCCCGCGCTCGTTCAGCAGGTCGACGCCGATCAGGCCGCCAGCTGGGGGTTCGAGCTCGATCACCTCGTCGCCGGCTCGCTCGGTCTGCAGCGCTCGCTCACCATCTTGCTCGGCGTCTTCGCGGCCGCGGCGCTCGTGCTTGCGACCCTCGGCGTCTTCGGGCTCGTCTCGTATGCGACGGCGCAACGCACGCGCGAGATCGGCCTGCGCATGGCGCTGGGGTCGACGCCGGAGGGGGTCGTCGCGCTGGTCGTGCGTGGTGGCCTGTCGCTCATCGTCGGCGGGCTCGCGCTGGGGGCGGTGGCGGCGTTGCTCGTCGGGCGAACACTACAAGGCCGGCTCGCCGCGGTGCAGGCGTTCGATCTCGCGGTGTACGCGCTGGTTCCGCTGGTCCTCCTCGGAGCGGGCTTGCTGGCGTGCCTGGTACCGGCGTGGCGCGCCGTGCGCATCCCGCCGGCCGCGGCGCTGAGGTACGAGTGAGCCTGCGCCACCTGCTCGCGGATGTCCGCTTCGCGCTGCGGTTGCTGCGGCGATCGCCGGGCTTCGCCGCCACGCTGTTCTTCTTGCTGGTCGGTGGCATCGGTTCAACAACCGCGATGTTCAGCGTCGTCGAGTCGCTGCTGCTCCGGCCGCTGCCGTACGACCATGCGGATGAGCTGGTCACGCTGTGGGCGACGCCGATTCATTCAGGCGCGGAGCCCGTCTACGTCTCCTTGCCCGACTTCCTCGACTGGAAGGCACAGAGCAGCTCGTTCGACCAGCTGGCGGCCATAGAGGAGCACAGCGTCACGTTGACGGCGCCGGGCGCAAAGCCCGAGCGCCTCACCGGGGCGATGGTCACGGGCGACTTCTTCGATCTGTTCCGGCGCCACGCGCTGCGCGGTCGACTCCTCGCCCCAGAGGACGACCGCAGCGGCGGACCGCGCGTCACCGTGATCAGCGCGGCCTTGTGGCACGATCGCTTCGCCTCGGACCCTGGGCTGATCGGCCGCGCGCTGCGCCTCGACGGACAGGATTTCACAGTGGTCGGAATCGCAGCCGAGGGGTTCGCTTGCGGGGTGACCGGCTCGGGTGCCGTGGACTTCTGGGTGCCGCTCGCCGTCCACTCCAGCCGGACGTACGCCGACTACCTCGCGCATCGCGGGATGCGGTTCATGACCTCGATCGGCAGGCGCAGAGCCGGTGTCTCGCTGTCCGCGGCGCAGGCGGAGATGTCGGCGATCGCCGCGCGCCTTTCCACGGCCTACCCCGATTCCAACACCCTGCTCGATGTCGGTGTGCGCGACCTGCACGACGAGCTGGTGAAGACTTCGCGCGGCGGTGTGCTCGTCCTCTTCGCGGCCATCGGCCTGGTATTCCTCGTCGTCTGCGCCAACGTGGCCAATCTCCTCCTCACCCGCGGCGCCGCTCGACGGGCGGAGATTGCGATGCGCACCGCGCTGGGCGCCACACGGGGAAGGCTCGTCGCGCAGCTGCTCACCGAGACGGTGGTGGTCTTCCTCGTCTCCGCAGTCGGGGGGCTCGTCCTCGCCCGCTGGATCATTCGCTGGCTGCTGTCCTTGCTGTCTCTCGGAGAGTCGCTGGAGAGCCTCGGCGGCAAGATGGATGGATCCGTCTTCGTCGCCTGCCTGGTGGCGAGTCTGGTGTTCGGTCTCGGCTTCGGCTTGTTGCCGGCGCTGCTCTCCGCGCGCGTCGAGCCTGACGTGGCGCTGAAACAGAGCGCCGCGCGTGCTGGCGCGAGCCGATCGCACCACCGGGTGCGGGGGGCGCTGGTGGTGACGCAGGTGGCGCTGGCCTTCGCGCTCCTCGTCGGCGCAGGGCTCGCCGTGCGCGCCTTCGCCGCGCTCGACGGCACCGATCCGGGGTTCTCGGTGACCGATCGAGTGATGGCGACTCTCTCGCTGCCCGCCAGCCGCTACCCCGACGACGCGGCGGCACGCGCGTTCATCCACAGGTTGATCGACGCCGCGGAGGCGCAGCCCGGGGTGGTCGCCGCGGCGGTGAACGTGACCTTGCCGTTCGAAGATATCCTCCTCGGCCCTTTCGCGATCGAAGGCCGTCCGCCCTTCCCCGAGGGAGACAGGCCAGAGCTGGCGCGGAACATGATCACGCCGCACTACTTTCGCGCGATGGGGACGCCGCTCCTGCGCGGGCGTACCTTCGACGAGAGCGACCGCACCGATGGCCGCCCGGTGGTCGTCGTGAGTCGATCCGTGGCCGAGCGGTTCTTTCCCGGCGAGGACGCCGTTGGAAAGCGAATCAGCCTCGGTGACGCCGACGACGGCAGCAAGCCGTGGCGCGAGATCATCGGTGTGGTCGGCAACGTGCGCCACCGCGACCTGTCGGCTCCCCCGCAGGACGAGGTCTTCGAGCTGGTGGACCAGGTCAGCGGGGTGACGGAGTTCTCCCTGGTCGTGCACTCGCTGCGTGGAAGTGAGCTGGTGCACGAGCTGGCGGCGCTGGTGCAACGCATCGACAGTGACCAGGCGATCTCCCGCGCACGACCGTTGCGGGAGCTCGTTGCCACGTCGTTCCAGCGGCAGCGCTCGACGACCATCCTGCTCGCCCTCTTCGCCGGCGCGGCGTTGCTGCTGGCCACCCTCGGCATCTTCGGCCTCGTCTCCTATTCGACCTCCCAGCGAACGCGCGAGCTCGGCATCCGCATGGCCCTCGGCTCGACGCCGGAGGAGGTGGTCATGCTGGTCATGCGAAGTGGCCTGTCGCTGCTGGGCCTCGGTCTGGCGCTCGGTCTGGTCGCCGCGCTCCTCGTCGGGCGCCTCCTGCGGAGCCGGCTCGCCGACGTCCCGTCGTTCGATCCCGCGGTGTACGCCACGGTGCCGCTTCTGCTCCTCGCCGCGGGAGCCGTCGCTTGCTTGATCCCGGCCCTCCGCGCCGTCCGCGTCCCGCCCGCCACGGCGCTGAGATATGAATAAGACCGTGGCCAGCGCGGGCAGGACCAAGACAGAGCGCACCCCGCGCGTCCTCGTCGCCGACGATCAGGCCGACGTCGTCGAGGCGCTGCGCCTGCTCCTCAAGTCG
>JAMFST010001242.1 GCA_026225435.1 Labilithrix luteola | reverse complement strand
GGACCGGCCTCGACATGAACCGCAAGAAGAACGCCGAGGCGATGATCCAGCGGCTGGAGGAGCGCTTCGGATACTGCGCCAACTGCGCTTCCGATTCGGCGAGCATTCTCCTGCGCAAACGCTTCCACGATCTCTCCGTCTGACGCTCCCGTGAACGACCTGGCCGGCGCGCACGGGCGTGTCCGGCGCCTCGCGCTGCCGGCCATCGGGATCTCCCTGCTGCAGACGGCGGTGCTCGTCGTCGACCGGGCGATGCTCGGGCACCACGCGGAGACGTCGCTCGCGGCGATGCAGGTGGCGGGGATCCTCGAGTGGTCCCTCTGGAGCGTCTTCAGCGCCTTCGAGGTGGCGACCATCGCGCGGGTCGGCTGGCACGTGGGCGGGAAGAACCGCGCCGGCGCGCGCATGGTGACGCTGCTGTCACTGGCGGTCGCGCTCGTGACGGGGCTGGCCTTGACCGCGCTGACGCCGCTGGTGATCGCGCCCGGGCACCTCGGGCAGGTGTTCACCGGTGCCTCGCCTGCGTCGTTGACCGAGGCGGCGGCCTACCTGCGCTACGCGCTCGGCGCCTCGCCGGTGGTGTTCGTCGCGCTGGGCACGGCGGTCTCGCTGCAGGCCTCGGGCGATAGCCGGACGCCGCTGCTCATCGGCCTGGTCTCCAACCTGGTGCACATCGCGCTCAATTACGTGCTCATCGGCGGCGCCTTCGGGATCGCGGCGCGCGGTGCGGAGGGGGCGGGGATGAGCACCGCCTTCACCTTCGTGCTCGAGGCGGCGGCCGGCATCGTCGCGCTCACGTCGCGTCGCCGTCCGGTGTGCCTGCTCCCCGATCCGCGGTCCACCGACGTCCTCGACGTCCGCAGCGAGGCGCGGACCCTCTTCCGCATCGCCGTCCCCGCCGTCACCGAGCGCGCGCTCTACCACCTCGGGTTCCTCGGCTTCGTCCTCCTCATCGTCGCCCTCGGCGACGTGGCCATGGCCGCCAACCAGGCGATCCTGGGGCTCGAGGCCATCTGTTACAACTCCTCCGAGGGCTTCGGCATCGCTGCCGCCGCGCTCGTCGCCCAGGATCTCGGCGCCCAGCGCCCGGCCGACGCGCGCCGCGCCAGTCGCATCGCTCACCTCGACGCCGTCGTCGCGCTCTCGATCGCCGGTCTGCTCGCCTGGTGCGGCCGCAGCCTCCTCATCCCGGTCTTCACCGCCGATCCGGTGACCATCGCCCTCGGGTGCGCCGCCATGCCGCTGCTCGCGCTCGCCCAGCCCTTCATGGCGACCGGCATCGTCCTGTCGCAATCGCTCCGCGGGGCCGGCCGCACCCGCGCCGCGCTCCTCGTCAGCTTCGTCGGTGCCGTCGGCGTGCGCCTCTCGGCGACCTGGCTCTTCGCCTTCCACCTGCGCCTCGGCCTGGTCGGCGTCTGGATCGGCTCCACCTGCGACTGGATCACCCGCAGCGCCGTCCTCGCCCTGCTCCTCAAGCTGAAGCCGCTCGGCAGCGAGCCGCGACCCTGACCGTACAAAACGACAAGAGGCGGAAGGTTTCCCGTCCGCCTCGAGTCAGCGTCGCAAGCTCAGTGGAGCGTGCCGGTCAGTTGCAGGAGGTGGTGCCCGCCGCGCAGAACTCGGCGACCTCGCTCACGCAGGTGTCGTCCCACTTGGTGTTGCAGCAGTAGGAGTCCTGGGCGCAGACGTCGGAGGCGCAGGTGTCGCAGGTCTTGGTCAGCTTCTTCCCGGTGGCGCAGACGTCGTGGGTGCAGGTCCCCTCGCCGGCGTCCGTGGTGCCCGTGCCGGAGTCGGTCCCGGTGCCGCTGTCCTTGGTGCCGGTGCCCGAGTCGGTGCTGCCGGTGCCGCTGTCGGTGGTGGTG
>JAMFST010001241.1 GCA_026225435.1 Labilithrix luteola | reverse complement strand
GGTGCTCGACTCGCTCGTCGACTTCGTCTTCGTCGACGCCCCTTCTCTGGCCGTGGGCGACCACGGCTGGTGGCACGCGGTGGACGTGGAGCGCGATCCCGTGAGCGACGATCCCGGGGTCGGCGGCCCGCGGCGCCTCTACAAAGGATGGGACCGTACGCGCGACGCCATCGTGGCGCGGTTCGAGGCGGAGGGGCCGTTCGACGGCGTCTTCGGTTTCAGCCAGGGCGCCGCGCTCACTGGCTTGCTCGTGGGGCTGCGCGCAGCGGACGGGCGGCAGACGAACGAGCGACCGCTCGCCTTCGACTTCGCGATCCTGGTGGGGGGATTCCCGAGCAACGATCCCGAGCTCGCGCGGCTCTACGCGCGGCACGACAGCTACGCGCTACCGTCTCTCCACGTCTTCGGCCGCTCCGACGGCATCGTTCCCCCCGAGGACTCGCGCTCTCTCGCAGCCCGGTTCGACGCCCCGGTGTTCGTCGAGCACGCCGGCGGACACGTCATCCCCAGCGAGCCCACCGCCCGAGCCCACGTGCGCGCGTTCCTCGAAGAGAGACCTCGTCGAGCGGAAGCCCCGGTCGTCGACCCTCACACGTCGTTCAATCGGTGAAGGAGGGCGAGGGCGGTGAACGCGGCGAGCTACGTCGTCGTAGGCCTCGAGTCGTAGTGGGCCGCCCCGCCTACCTTCACCGCGCCCAACGTCGCCGGAAGCGCCCTCGCCGACTATTCCGACGGGCCCTCGTACGCCTTCTCCACGACGGCGTGAAGCGGGACGGGCGATCGGTCCTCTTCATGCCCGTCGAAGACTTCAACTCGCTCCGGACCTCCGACGTCGCCGCGATGATCGCTTACCTGCACGCTGTGCCTGCGGTCGATCGGCGCGCCGGTTCCGCTTGGAGCCCGTTGAAGCTAGGTGCTCACGGTGGTGCCGTCCGAGGTTGCCTGCGACACGACTCCGAGCGCGGTCTGCAACGCAACCTGGACCGCGCTCGAGGAGGAGCTGCTCGAGGAGCCGTCGCCCCCGCCGCCACCGTGATGGTGATGATGGTGGCCGCCCGCTCCGGACGAGGACGAGCTGCCCTGGCCGGACTGCGGCGCCTGCAGCGCTCCCGTCTGCGCCGCCTGCGTCATCTGGTCGGAGAGGTTGGTGAGCGCCTTGGCCTGCGGGCCGCCCGTCTGGCTGGCGGCGGTCTGGAAGGTCGTGGCCAGCTGTGAAGCGACGGCCTTGAACTCGGTCGGATTGCTCTGCGACAGCTGCTGGAGCTGGCTGAAGAGCTGTCCCGCCGAGGAGATGCTCGTCGAGCTCGCCGCGCTGGCGCTGGACGCGGTGCTCGCGGTGCTCGTCGTGGAGGACACTGCGCCCACCGAGCTCGTCGACGCGGTGGATGTGGTCGAGGCGTACGGATTGGTGAACAGCGTGGACACGTTCATGGAAGAAGGAGACGGCGGTCCGGGAGCACGAGATGAGCGCCGCGCACGTGAAGACGCGCAAAGTCGTCGTTCGCGAACCATACAGTTCTTCACGTCGCGCGGGAGTCGTGCTGCCCGTCGACGTACTCGTGCTCTGCTCTCGAGACCGTCATGCGCGCGACCGTGATCCCGCTCGTCGTTTTTCTCGGGCTCGCGCCGGCTCCCGGATGCCGGCCGAGCGCTCCGCGGGAAAGCGCGTCGCTCCCGACCTCCGCTGCTCCCGTGATGGTCACGACTCCGGCCGCCGCGCGGGAGAGGGCCGCTCTCGAGCTCCTCAGCAGGCGACCTTATCGTCGACGCCCGGCACCTGCAGGAGGCGCCGGAGCCGCTACTCTCCGCCGTCCGGCGCTGGTGCTCGCGCTCCACGGCTACGGAAACACCAGCAACGACGTCGAAGCGACCTTCGCGCTCGATGAGCTCGCCGACGCGCACCGGTACGCGCTCGCGATTCCCGAGGGCACGCCAATCGCGGCTGTCGGTGTCGCGGCACGCGCCGCGGGCACCCGTTCGGCACCGCTCACGCGGCCTCCGTGAGCTTCGCGATGCGGAGTAAGTCGTACGCGGCGGCGATCATATGTCCGGCGAGCTGGTTGGCGCCGAGCCCGGCATACCTCGTCTTGCGAAAGCCTCCGACCGTCTTCTTCCAGCCGAAGATCTCCTCGACTCGCTTTCGCACGCGCTGACTGATCGCATAGCCGGGAGCTGACGTCGTTCGGCCGTCGAGCTGGGAGTCGCGACGCGACGTGATGTTCTGCGAGACGTGCGGAGTCACGCAGCGCGAGCGGCAGTCCTCGACGAAGTCGCGCGTGTCGTAGCCCTTGTCGGCGGCGAGCGTGATGCGCCTCACCCCCGGCAGGTTCTCCTCCAGCATCGACAGCGCGTTGCGCTGCTCGGCAAAGCCGTCGGCCACGTCGATCTGGACGTCGACGATCAAGCCGTTGCGATTCTCCATCAACGCGTGCCCCGAGTACGACAGCTTCGCCTCCTTCCCGCGCCCTTTGCGCGCGAGCTTCGCGTCGCGATCCGTCGTCGATTCGTGCGTCGCGTTGCTCCGCTTCTCGCCGTGGAAGTCGACGGTGGGATTACCCGGATCGTCCGGCGGTGCGCCGTCGTCGTCGGTTACCACGGTGTGAACGGTCGTTCCGATGCGGCGTGATGCGATGAGCGATCCGCTGAGATCGATCTCGCGAACTTGCTTCGGCGCGGTGCGATCGCGGATGTCGAGCACATGAACGCGGGTCGACGTTCCGTCTCCGGCGACCGTGCAGTCGTAGCCGTAAGTGCATCTCTCCGTGCCGGCGCCACTGGCCATGAAGACGACCGCGCGATCTCCATCGACGAGCATCTCGCGCGCGTCGCCCAGAAAATTCGTGACGGACGCGACACGCGGGCGCAGTGCTTCGGCGATGCGTAGGGCGCAATTTGTAATAATGTACATATATCGCCTATCGGTCTTCACGATGTCCGACTCGTCGACGGCGGCGACCTGGTTGTTCGTGCGGGAAAAACTCGCCGCGCGCGGTCCGGCGGACCCGGGCCCGCTGCCATGTCCAATTGTATCAATAGATCCGAGCCCGATGCCGTAGCCTCCGCCCCCTTCGCCGAAGCCGGTCAAACCGAGCCTCGAGCTGCCGACCCCGTAATTTTGTGCAAAATACACTCTTCGGCCGCGCGCCGCCTCGCTTCGCGTTCGCTATCGTCTCGCCAGCAATCCGGCTGCGCGTCGCGCCAGCGACGAAATTCGGCATCGATCTCGGCCTGCATGCGAACGATGCGCGCCTGGACCACGTCCGCTTGCTCTTCACAGGTCGACGCAACGAGACGTGACGCATTCAACGACGACGCCGACGGATCTCCGTCCATCGGGATCGTGATCACCGGAACGGGTGGTCGCGCCGCTCGAACGGAGGCATCGGCGACCGATGGCGTCGAAAGAGTCTCCGCCGCCTTCGTGCCTGCCGCACCTGCTGGCGTTGGCGCAACGGAGCTCGGTGCGCACGCCGCGAGCAAAGCCACACACAGGCTCGACCAGCACACCCAAAGCGGCGGAAGATTCGTGGCCACACGCTAGCGACAGCGCTCTCTCGCCGACGTTCCCGCGGAGCATGCCGGGTTGCACCCCACCTGCGCAGTCTGCGCGGCCGGGCGTTGAGCAGATTGCCCAATATTGCGCGACTTGATCGCAGTAACGGGCTGAATTCTCGTCGGCCCGGATCCTGCGGAGAGGAGCGAGATGTACCGAAGGTCGACCGCATCTGCGTCACTCGTGCTCCTCGTCGCCCTGTCCGCGCTGGCCTCGTTCTCGGCTTGCAGCTCGTCGCCCGACGACGAGGAGCACGCGGTCGACGACGGCGGCGCACACGTCGCGGATGACGCCAGCGGCGACGTCGCCGTCGACGCTGGTGGTTCGCTCGGCAGCACCAGCGTGCCGACGGGCGGAGCCGACGGAGGTGACGCGGGCGACGGAGGCGAGGGCGCGACGACCGGCGATGGCGCCGCCACCGCCGCGCTCACCCCGATGACCGTGATCAGCCGCGGTGTCTCCGCTGTTGCCTCGAGCGGCACGGCGAGCGACGCCAACGACGCCGACTACACCACTACCTGGCGCTCCAGCGAGACGCCCTCGGCGAGCACGCCCTCGTGGATTGCCTACGACCTGTCCGGCGTCCCCGCGACCAACCGTCACAAGGTGGACGTCGCCTGGTACGCGCAGGAGAGCGACTACGCCGAGTACGATCTGAATGCCAAGTCGGGAGCCGTCGCCTACAACGAGCCTCGCGACTACACCCTCGACGCCAACGCGGCCGCGGGCGGCACGGCGCCGACGAGTGGGTGGGTCATCCTGGCCACGGTGACGGGCAACACGTACACCTCACGGCAGCAGGCTGTGGATCTGACGGGCTACAACTGGATTCGCCTCCATGTGACGGGGGTCAACGGCACCACGGAGAATACCAACGTCGCCATCAACCTCGATGTCCATGACGCGCCCGACGGCCTGACCGACAGCTGGCTGTTCCTCGGTGACTCGATCACCGCGTTCGCTCTGCGCAACGACGGCGCGGGCATCGACGCCAGGAGCTTCGCCGAGCTGGTGAACGCCGCCAAGCCCGCGTTCTTTCCCGCGCAGGAGGGCGGAGGGGAGGGTGGCTGGTCGTCAGCGACGCCGCTGATCCCCGTGGCCGGGGGCACGGAGAGCATCTTCGACACGTGGGTGAAGAGCTTCCCCGGAAGGTACATCTGCCTCAGCTACGGCACCAACGACGGAGCCGACACGGCGAACATGGGCGCGACGCCGACCTACGACAACCTCGTCACGATGGTCACCAAGGTCATGGCGGCGGGAAAGATCCCCTGCGTCCCTCACGTGCCCTGGGCCACCGACGCCGCCCACCAGAAGAACGCGCAGCTGATCAACACGGCGATCGACACGCTCTACGAGAAGTACCCCGGCGTGGTGAAGGGCCCGGATTTGTACAACGTGCTCCTCGGGCACACCGAGCTCTATCAAGACAATCTGCATCCCAACCCACAAGGGCGCGAGACCTACCGACAGGCCTGGGCGACGACGGTCACGGCGAGCGTGTATCCCTGACCGGCGCCGGCGCGTCGAGCGTTTCTTCTGCGCGCTCGGCGCGACGATACCGGTCCGGAGGCGCGCCCCACGCCCGGCTGACCCAGGCCGGACGCTTACGCCGCAGCAGACCTGCGAAGAAGAACTCCACGAGCTTGGGGTCCCTCGGACTCTGTCACCACCGCGACCCACGTGGTGGCCTGTTGCTGCAGTATCCCTGTATTCTCCCGCGTACGGTGCCGCCAAAAGCCTCTCCCTGCACCGCCCTCTTGCGGTAGGCTCGAGCCAATCGCGATCCTCGCGTGGCGGACATGCCTAATGGTTCACACCGATTCGCAACGAGAGCGCGTATCGAGGACGCACGAATTCGCGAAGGCCCGGCTCAGCCCCGGCGCGCGTGAGCGTGACGCGGCGGGATCGTTCGACCGGCGGCTCTGGGATGGGAAATATCAAGCGGGACGTTTTCTGTGCTTAGTGATCTCAGCCTAATTTGATTATATCTATCACTCTATTCAAATAGTAGCGCTCAAAGGCGTC
>JAMFST010001240.1 GCA_026225435.1 Labilithrix luteola | reverse complement strand
TGGCCGCCAGCACCGACGGCTACTCGTTCGCCTACCTGAAGGAGCTGGTGACGGCGACCCTGCAACGCTTCGTCGGACGCGAGGGGCCGTTCGAGGTGCTCGCACGCGAGGAACAGCTCGCGCTGCGAGGGCAGATGAAGACGAGCACGAGCGACGTGGCGACGATGGCGACGGACATGGGGGACGACGACGAGTGACGGCGAGGTAGTCTCGCCGTCGTGAAGAGACGCCTCGCCTTCGTGCTGTTGACCTTGGCGAGCGCGTGCGCGACGCCGTCCATCGCGCAGGTGGCCGTGCAGCCGCAGCCCCGGACCGGACGCCACGTCCTCTTCGTCGGCGATAGCCTGACGCACGGCCGGTACACGCCGGTGCGCACGTACCGCTCCGATCTCGTGGTGGACGAGAACTTCGGGCAGCAGGGGGCGCGCGCCGAGTCGGAGCAGGAGACCGGTCCGTGGGGCGGGGTCCCGGCGATGGTGGCGGTGCTCGCGGGAGAGGTGGGGCAGTCGTGGGACGTGCACCTCGAGGCGATCTCGAAGACGAGCCTGGAGAAGAACTTCGCCGCCGCGCCAGCCGTCATCGCGCAGGCGAAGTGGGACGTCGTGGTGTTGCAGGAGATCAGCGCCCGGCCGCTGCCGCCCGCGCTCTCGGAGAACGGCAACGGAGATCCGGCGCGCTTCTCGCGCAGCGTCGAGACGATCGAGCGCGCGGTGCACGCCGCAGCTCCGGCCGCGCAGGTGTTCCTCTACGAGACGTGGCCGCGCGGGGATGCACCGGCGTCGGTGGCGGCGGTCGGTGCCGCCTACCACCAGGCCTACGCCAGCGCGGCGGCGCAGGACGGGCACATCGCGGGCGTCGCGCCGGTGGGCGACGCGTGGCTGCGCGCCTTCGCAGCGGGCGTCGCGAGCGCCGATCCTTCGGGCGGCAACGCGCAGGTGCCCTCGCTCTACTACGGGCTGCCCGCCGGCCACGCGGAACGACGGCGCGCGCCGGATGCCTTGCACCCGAGCGCAGCGGGGGCGTACCTCGCGGCGCTGGTGCTCTCCCAGCGGATCAGCGGGGTCGACGTGCGCACGCTGGGCGCGAGGGAGCGCGTGGCGGCCGATCTGGGCATCCCGCCCTCGGTCGCCGTCGCGCTGCAAGGCGTCGCCTCGAGCACGGTGAACAACCCGTGAGGCGTGTCCTCCGGCTCGTTGCCCGCGCGCTCGGCTGGACCGTCGCGCTGCTCCTGGTGATCACGGCGGTGCTCGTGACGCTCGGCTGGACCGGCTTCGGTCACGCGGCCAGCGGCGCGCGGCGCGACCGCATGCAGGACTCGCCCGAGTGGCAGCAGGATCACTTCGTCGACCCGCAGCCGATCATCAACGACAACGGGCGCATCGTCCGCGATCTCCTCCATTCGCATCCGCTCACCTCGCCCGATCCGCCGCTGGTGACTCCGCCGGTCGATCTCGCGCGCCTCGCCGCGCTGCCGACGAGCGGGTTGCGCGTCACCTGGTTCGGGCACTCGAGCACGCTGGTCGACATCGACGGCGCGCACGTGCTCACCGACCCGATGTGGAGCGAGCGGGTGTCCCCCTTCCCTCCCTCGGCTCCGCTCGGGCCGCGGCGCTTCTATCCGCCGCCGGTCGCCATCGCCGATCTGCCGCCCATCGACGCGGTGGTCATCTCGCACGACCACTTCGATCACCTGGACCAGACGACGGTGCAGGCGCTCGCCCACGAGACCGAGGCGGTGTTCGTGGTGCCGCTGGGGATCGGCGCGCACCTCGCCTACTGGGGAATCGCCGAGTCGCGAATCGTGGAGCTCGACTGGTGGCAGTCGACGACGGTGCACGGGCTGACGCTCACCTGCACGCCTGCCCGGCACGCCTCCGGGCGCTTCCTGGCCGATCGCGATCACACCTTGTGGGGCGGCTTCTCCATCGCCGGGCCCGCGCACCGCATCTACTACTCGGGCGACAGCGGCTTCTTCCCCGACCTGCGCGACATCGGCACCAGGCTCGGCCCCTTCGATCTCGCGATGATCGAGACTGGCCAGTACGATCAGGGGTGGCCCGACTGGCACATGGGGCCGGAGCGCGCGGTGCAAGCGAGCCAGCTGGTGCGCGCGCGGCGCCTGCTGCCGGTGCACTGGGCGCTCTTCGCGCTCGCCAACCACGTGTGGACCGAGCCGGTGGAGCGGGTGCTCGCCGCCGCGAAGGTGCGTGGCGTGTCGGTGCTCACGCCGGCGCCCGGCGAGAGCGTGGAGCCGACGACGGAGACGCGGCTCGACGGCGCGGATCGCTGGTGGCCAGCGCTGCCGTGGCTGCAGGCGGAGCAGCGGCCGCTGGTGACGAGCGGGATCCCGGCCGATCTCGAGTAGCTCGCCGAGCGATCTTGCCGAGCGTTCGGCGGTTCGTCGCACGTCCGTTGCACGCGCGCGGCACAAGCGTCGCCGATGCGCCACGTTCGTCCGCTCCTCCCCGCCGCTGTCGCGTGCGCCGCGATCATCGCCGGGTGCACGCGCGAGGCGCCGACGAAGCGCGACGGCGGGACGGACGGCCCGAAGGCCACCCTCGCCGATGCCTCCGCTGCGCGCGCGTGGCATCCGAAGAGCCCCTACCTCGCGCGGCCGCAGCACCTCACCAACCGCGTCGCGTACATCCCGCCGCAGTGCTTCACGAAGACCTCGGCGGGGGCGAACCCTTGCTACGCCTGCCACACGCAGTCGGAGCTGCCCAACTACACCCAGGACGGTGATCTGCAGCTGCGCCTCCTGCTCCCCGAGCCGGCGAAGAAGAACCCGTGGAGCAACGTGCTCGATCCGCCGGTGCTCCACGTGCCGCGCGCGCCGGACGACGCGGTGCTGGCCCACGTGCGCGCCAGCAACTACTTCAGCGCCGACGGGCAGGAGCTCGCCCTGGCGAAGGCGCTCGCCACGCCGCCGAAGGAGTGGGACGAGAACGGGAACGGCAGCTGGGACGGGTACGTGCCGGATGCCTGGTTCCACTTCGACGCGCAGGGGTTCGACCATCGCCCCGACGGGAGCGCGACCGGCTGGCGAGCCATGGCCTACTACCCGTTCCCGGGCGCGTTCTTCCCCACCAACGGGTCGACGGACGACGTGCTCGTGCGGCTCGATCCGCTGCTGCACACCAACGGCGCGGGGCAGCTGGACGACGCGGTCTACGCGCTCAACTTCTCCATCGCGCTGGCGCTGGTGACCCGGCACGACGTGCCCATCGACGCGGTCGACGAGGCGCTCTACGGCGTGGACCTCGATCTCGACGGGCACCTCGGCGCGGCCACGCGCATCGCCTTCGACGCGATCGCCGACGACAACGGCGGCACGCGGATGCGCTACGTCGGCGCGGCCGCCTCAAGCCCGGGCAGCGACGCCGGCGCCGGCCGCTACTTCCCCATCTCGCCGGGGCTGCTGCCGCTCGGTACCGAGCTGCTGCACACGGTGCGCTACCTCGACGTGGGCGACGACGGCGTGTCGCGGATGGCCGCGCGGATGAAGGAGGTGCGTTACGCGAAGAAGGTCCGCTGGGAGGACTACCGCACCGCGCACGCCCACACCTTGATCGAGGCGCAGGAGGAGAACGAGTCGCGCGACGGCGCCCACGAGGTCACCTGGGAGGCCGAGCACGGCGTGTACAACAAGCGCGGCTGGATGCTGCAGGGCTTCATCGAGGCCAAGGACGGCAGCTTGCGCCCGCAGACCTTCGAGGAGAGCGCCTCGTGCGCCGGCTGCCACGGCGGTATCGGCGCGACGGTCGACAGCACCTTCACCTTCGCGCGGCAGGTCGGCTGGTACCACTGGAGCCAGCGCGATCTGCGCGGCTTGGCCGAGCCGAAGCGCATCGACGGGAGCTACGAGTACACCTACTACCTGCAGCACGCGGGCGCCGGTGACGAGCTGCGCGAGAACCACGAGGTGCTGGCGCGCTTCTTCGATGCCAGCGGCGCGGTGAAGCCGGCGGAGCTCGCCCACCTGCACGCCGACGTCTCCACCTTGCTCCTGCCTTCGGCGGCGCGCACGCTCGATCTCGATCGCGCCTACCAGGCGATCGTCGACGCCCAGAGCTTCGATCGCGGTCGCGACACGGTGCTCACGCGCAGCGAGAACGTGCACGACGACGTGCCCGTGGGCGCCAGCACCGGAGTACGGAAAGGCGCGACTTCGCTCCGCCTCGCACGCTGATCACCGTCCCGTAAGCCGCACGTCGCGGCTTTGCTGCCGAAACGTAACCGAGCGAGGCGCGCGCGATCGCTACGGTCGCAGCCCATGAAGTCGAAGTTCCTGTACACGTTCGCGCTCCCCGCAGTCGGCGGGATCCTCCTCTCCGCCGCGGCCATCGCCGCCTGCGGCTCCGACGACGATTTCGTCGGCCCCCCGGACGCCGGCTCGGACGCCGCCGGGGGCAACCCGGGCGACGACGACAACGGGGACGACGACTCCGGGACGCAGACGACGGATGCGAGCACCCGTGACGGGAGCACGATGGCCGATGCGGGCATCGCGCCGCCGCCGTTCGAGTACCACCACCAGCCGTTCGTCTACTTCCAGAACTGGGGCGGCAGCGGTGGAGCGGTGAACGACGCGGGCATCACCACACCGAACGGCAAGTGGGTGACCAACCACAACCTGCAGGACGAGCAGGACTTCTTCACCGCCGCCCAGAACGGCACGCTCCCGGCGGTCTCCTTCGTGAAGCCGCTCTACGACGAGCACCCGAACTACACGACCGAGACCGACAGCGAGAACCACACCGTCGCCATCCTCAACGCGGTCTACAACGGTCCGAACTGGTCCTCCACGGCGATCTTCATCACGTACGACGAGAACGGCGGACACGCCGACCACGTCGCGCCGCCCGTGGTGGACAGCTGGGGCCCCGGCACCCGCGTTCCGGGCATCCTCATCTCTCCCTTCGCCAAGGGCGGCGTCGACTCGACGACCTACGACACCACCGCCATCCTCACGCTCATCGAGAACCGCTGGGGGCTGCAGCCGCTCCAGCAGCGCGACAGTGAGCAAGAAGACCTGTCGGCGAACGCCATGAGCTTCGGCGGCTCCGGCTCGCTCCAGAGCTCGATCAACCACATCGTCGTCGTCTACCTGGAGAACCACAGCTTCGACAGCCTCCTCGGGAGCTGGCCGGGCGCCGAGGGGCTGCAGAACGGCGGCGTGAAGCAGGTCGGACCGGACGGCGGCGTCTACGCGACGCTGCCGCAGTACGGGCCGTATCCGCCGGGCGTGGAGAACCTCGGCGACGCGTCGGTTCCCAACGGCCCCTTTGACTTCACCACGTACTTCCAGGAAGGCTCCATCACCAACGATCTGCTTCACCGTTTCTACCAGGAGCAGCTGCAGATCAACGGCGGCAAGATGGACTCCTACGCGCTCTGGAACAACGAGAGCGCGGGGCAGAGCATGGGCTACTGGCCGACGGCCTCGCTCCCCGTGGCGCAGTGGATGACGGCCCACCCGGCCGTCGTCACGGTGTGCGATCAGTTCTTCCACGCGGGCTTCGGTGGCTCGTTCCTCAACCACTTCTGGCTGATCGGCGCCCGCAGCCCGGTCTATCGCGGCGCCCCGACCGACGCGGGCCTCATCGCGACGACCAACGCGCAAGGGCTCATCGATGGCGTACCCGACACCACCAGCGTCCCGCCGGGAGCGGTCCTCACGTCGACCACCGACGGCGAGCTCACCCCGCCACTGGCCGACTTCGGAAACGAGGGGGCCGACTGCTCGTACGACCCGAGCAAGTGCGTGAACTTTGCCGTCAACACGGCCTACTCGGTCAACGAGCCGCACCCGTCGTCGTACGACGGCCCGACGCCGAAGAGCAGCCCGGTGCAGCTGATCCCCCAGCAGACCTGGGCCACCATCGGCGACCGCCTCGACGAAGCCGGGCAGACCTGGGCCTGGTACTCCGGCGGCTGGAACGCCGCGGTCATCGCCGCCGGCATCCCCAGCGTCGCGACCAGCTCCGGCGTGTCCGACGCGGGCCCCAACGGCCCCTGATCGCCGCCGCGACTCCCCTCGGCCAGGTCAGTA
>JAMFST010001239.1 GCA_026225435.1 Labilithrix luteola | reverse complement strand
GCCCGAGCACGACGACGATCGATCGGTTCGGCGCCTTCAAAAGTCCAGCTCCAGTCGTGCGGCAACTCCGCCCGGCGTCGGTGCCGCGGAGAAGGCCAGGTGCGCCGGCGCGGGCCGGTGGAGGAAGAAGTACAGCGCCGCGGCGGTCGACACCGCGGCCACGCCGAGCGACACGTCGGCGGCGATGTAGTGCGCGCGCACGGTGGAGACCGTGCTGTCCGAGCAGGTCGGGGCGCAGGAGCTGGCGTCGTCGTGCTCGAGACTCTTGCCGGAGATGGCGAAGGCGGCGAACGAGCCGAGCGCGGCGACACCGACGGCGGAGAAGACCCACGCGGCGGTCGGCGGAGCGGAGCTCGATGCGGGCGGTGGCGGTTGGGGGCGCGCGAGCGAGAACACGACCCGGCGATTCTTCTCCCGCGGCCGCGCGACGACGCGCTGCTCCAGGGGCGGATGCCCGGGCAGCTCGATGCGCAAGGTGTGCTCGCCCGGATCGACCGGCACGGCGAGCCCTTCGCGCTCGTCGACGCGCACACCGTCGACGAAGACGTGGAGCACGAGGGTCTCGTTCCCCGTCTCGTCACGCGCCTCGAGCAGCAAGGTCGGCTGCTCCACCTCCAGCTCGGCGAGGAGGGTGGAGCAGTCCTTCTCCACGAGCGCGGGGCACGCCGGGCGCGCGCAGGCCACCAGCTGGCGGCGAGCCTCCCCGGTGTGACCGTCGTTGCGGGCGCGCTGCCCCTGCTCGTGCGCCGTCAGACAGGCGAGCTTGTCGGAGGTGCCGGCGCCAGCGCCGTACGCGATCGACGAGGTCGTCGTGGCCAGCGCGAGGAGCAGCAGCGCGCGGAGGGCGCGGTGGTCCATCGTCAGAGGCACCAGGGCTTGAAGCGCTTCAGCGGCTGCCCGTCCGAGCTCACCGACGACGGATCGAGCGTGTACGGCGGATCACAGTTCTGCGCCTGCGGGGTGGACCGCGGGGTCGATCGAGCTGCGGGATGGGTCACCGGCACGCGACCGGCGTGCACCGGAACGACCGGCACGACCGCCGCGACGGGAACGACGGGCGCCGTCAGTGGAGCTGCCGTCGTCGCCATCGTCGCGGCCGTCGCCTCCGGTGCCGCCGGCGGGAGAGCCGGTGCGGCGCTCGGTACCGGCGTCCCGGCGACCGCCGTTGGTGCGGCGTGGCGCCAGGCGAACGCGGATCCGAGCACGAGGAAGACCGCGCCCGCCGCCGCCGCGACGATCCATGGCGCTCGCTTCTTCCGGCGCGCCTCCATCGGCGCTGCCGGCACGTCGACCACCGTCGCGTCGTTCCACACCAGCAGCAGCGGCGCCACGTCGCTCACCTGGATCTCGGGCGCCGTCGGCACGCTCGAGAGCTCGCGGATCGTCTCGGCCGAGCGAAGCGCGCCGACGTCTGCCCCACGCGCTCTTTCGGCGGCGGCGTCGAGCGGTGTGGTCGGCGTCGCCTCGATCGACGCCAGCCGACCGGCGCGCTCCTCGAGCACCGCCGCTGCCGTGCGCCGCACCCACGCGCTGACGACGCTCTGCGGCGCCGGCGGCAAGGCGCTCTCCAGCTCCGCGGCCATCTCCAGGGCCGTCGCGTAGCGATCCCCCGCCTCGCGCGAGAGCCCGCGCAGCACCAGCCGGTCGAGCGCTGGAGGAATGTCCGGCGCGAGGTCGGAGGGGGGCGGCACCTCCCCCTTCAAGATCTCGTGGAGGATGACCCCGGGGTTGTCCCCGGTGAACAGGCGCTCGCCGGTCAGCCCCTCCCACAGCACCACCGAGGCGGCGTACACGTCGACCCGCCGGTCGATGCGCTGCTTGCCGAGCTGCTCGGGCGCCATGTACGACAGCTTGCCCTTGATCTTGTCCCCCTGCGTGGATTGCACGCGCCACTGGGCCTTGGCCACGCCGAAGTCCGCCAGGCGGGCGACGCCGTCCTCGCCCACGAGGATGTTCTGCGGGGAGACGTCGCGGTGGACGATGTCGAGCGGCTCGCCCCGATCGGTGAGCGCCTCGTGCGCCGCGTGCAGCCCGTGGAGGATCCCGCCGACGATGCTGGTGAGGATCGGCGCCGGCACGCCGGGGTGCGCGTCGCCGACCGCCGTCGCCGCGCTGCGCTCGGTCGCCCGCAGGAGGCCGGCGAGCGACTCCCCCTTCACGTACTCCATGACCAGGAACACCTCGCCGTCGGTGGTCACGATGTCGATCGTGGAGACGACGTTGGGGTGCTGCACGCGCGCGGCGAGGCGGGCCTCGTCGAGGAACATGGTGACGAACTCGGGGTCCCGCGCGAGGTGGGCGTGGAGCCGCTTGATGGCCACCGTGCGGGAGAAGCCGACCGGGCCGAGCATGCGCCCGAAGTGCACCGTGGCCATGCCGCCCGACGCGACCGGGTCGTAGACGAGATACCGGCCCGCCCGCCGCCCGACGACTCCCGCGCCCTGCATCTCCGCTGACGCTACCACGCGCGCGTCGCCGATCAGCCGCTCCCGGGTGAACGTTTGCGCGTCATTCCGTAGGAGCTCAGGCGAGTGACCAGGGCGCGGCGCGACATGCCGAGCGCCTCGGCGGCCCGCGTCTGGTTGCCGCCGGCGCGCTCGAGGGCTTCCTCCACCCGGCGGCGCTCGTACAGCTCCACCTCGTCACGCAGGCCGGTACCGGGAGGAGCCGGCGCGGCAGGCCTGGGCGGCGGCTGCGCGACGTGCGTGACCGGCGCCGGACGCGCCGCTTCGAGCAGGAGGTGCTCCGGCTGGATCGGCTGCCCGGCGGCCAGCACGCAGGCCCGCTCGACGGTGTTGCGCAGCTCGCGCACGTTCCCCGGCCAGTCGTGCTGCTCGAGCGCGTGGAGCGCCTCGGCGGAGAAGCGAGCCGGCGTGGCGCTCTTCACCTGCGCCGCGAGCGCGTGCGCCAGCGGCACGATCTCGTCGCGCCGCTCGCGCAGCGGGGGCACGTGCAGGGTGATGCCGTTGAGGCGGAAGTAGAGATCACCGCGGAACGACCCCGCGGCCACCAGTGCCTGCAGATCGCGGTTGGTCGCGGCGAGGAAGCGCACGTCGATCGGCCGCGGGGCGAGCCCACCGATCCGCAGCACCTCGCGCGCCTCGAGGACGCGGAGCAGCTTGGCCTGCGTGGCGAGCGGTAGCTCCCCCACCTCGTCGAGGAACACCGTCCCGCCGCTGCCCATCTCGAGGAGCCCCGGCTTGCTCTTCACCGCGCCGGTGAAGGCGCCGCGCTCGTGCCCGAACAGCTCGCTCTCGAGCAGCGTCTCGGGGAGCGCCGCCACGTTCAGCCGGACGAACGGGCCCTTCGCCCGCGGCGAGCCCTTGTGCAGCCGGTCGGCCAGCACCTCCTTGCCG
>JAMFST010001238.1 GCA_026225435.1 Labilithrix luteola | reverse complement strand
TGCTCGCGATCGCGGGCGCGCGAGGCGCGAACCGCCCCGCCTCGATCCCGCGCAGCCTCCACGCGCGCCTCGCGTTCACGACACGGTAGCGAAGCTGACTCAGTTGCCGATCTGCACCACGTGCCCCGCGCCGACGATCTTCGGCGCGCTGGCCAGCCGGGTGTGATCGAGCCGCAGCGTGGGCTTGCCCACCAGCTGGATGCTTCCGTGCACCTGGCAGCGGCGCAGCGTCAGGTCCCCGTCGCCGACGACCTCCGAGTCGCCGGTGATCACGCAGTCCTCGAGCGTGAGGTGGCAGCCGACCACGTTCACGGCCCACGAGCTGTGGTCGTCGGCGGCGTAGTGCCCACCACGAAGCGACGTGTCGCTGCTGCCGTTGCAGAGCAAGGAGCTGGGCGCCTCGTGCGCGACGTCGACCGGCGCGGCGTGGGCGACAGGAGCCGCGGCGGGTGACGCGGGGGGCGCCGGTGTGGCCGTCGCCGCCGGTGTCGACGTCCCGCTCCCCTCGCCGCCGGGAGCGAAGCGCTCCACGAGCACGAACGCCCCGAGGCCGACCGCTCCGACCAGCGCGAGCGCGATGGCCACCAGCGCCCCGACGACGACCATGGTGAGCGTCCTTCCGCTCGTCGCCGGCGCGGGCGGCTGAGTCTGTGCGTGCATCGGGTACATCGCCGCCGGCGGCGGCAGCGAGAGCGCCTCGCCCATCCCCGCGAGCGCTTGTTCCACCACCTGCCCCGACGGCGGCCGCGCGCGCGGATCCTTCTGCAGCAGCGCCTCGACGAGCGCGACGAAGGCCGGCGGCAGCGGCTCGCGCGCCAGCGACTGCATCGGCGTCGGCGCCTTGTTCACGATCTGGTCCCACACGGTGAAGAGCTGCTCGCCGGTGAAGGGGCGCACGCCGGTCGTCACTTCGTACAAAAGTACGCCGAGCCCGAAGAGATCCGAGCGCCCGTCCACCTGCCGCGGATCGCGCACCTGCTCCGGCGACATGTAGAAGGGCGTCCCCAGCACCGCCTGCGTCCGCGTGGCGTCGACCGCCGCCGGATCGATCAGCCGCACCAGCCCGAAGTCGAGCAGCTTGGCCTCCTCCACGCGCCCGAACGGCAAGAACACGTTGCGCGAGCTGAGGTCGCGATGGACGCAGCCGAGCGCGTGCGCCTGCGCGAGCGCCCCCGCCAGCCGCAGCCCGATGGCTCGCGCCGCCCGCCAGCCGAGCAGGTTCCCCGGCTCGCGCGCCAGCCGCTGCTGCAGGTCCTCCCCCGCCAGCCACTCCATCGCGAGGAACATCCCGTCGCGCAGCTCGCCGTGCCCGACGTAACGCACGATCGCCGGATGATCGAGCCGCGCCAGTGTGCTCACCTCGCGCGAGAAGCGCAGGCGCAGCGCCGGCTCCACCACGTGCTTGATGGCGACGGTCACGCCGCTGGTCGTATCCACCGCGCGGTAGACCGTCCCTGCCGCCCCGCGTCCGATCTCGCCATCGATCTGGTAGCGCTCGATGCGCGTCCCCGGCGGGATCGAGCTGCGATCGAGCACCCCGCGCTCCGTGTCGCGCCCGCTGTCTCGCGCTCCTCCTTGGGAGCGTGAACGCCCCCCCTCGATCTGCGCCAGCTCGACGCACAGCTCGCGGCAGGCGTCGCACGACTCGAGGTGCCGCTCGACCCCCTGGCGCGACGTCGACAGCAACCGCCCGCCGATCAGCGCGAGCGCGGTGTCCTCGTCGATGCACC
>JAMFST010001237.1 GCA_026225435.1 Labilithrix luteola | reverse complement strand
GGTGGTGAGGAGGGCGGCGTTGATCGCGCCGGCCTTGCCGATGGCCAGCGTGCCCACCGGGATCCCGCCGGGCATCTGCACGATCGACAGCAGCGAGTCGACCCCGCGGAGCACCTTCGATTCGACCGGCACGCCGAGGATCGGCACCACCGTCTTGGCGGCGAGCATCCCCGGGAGATGAGCCGCTCCGCCCGCACCGGCGATGATCACCTCGAGCCCCCTCCCCTCCGCCTCGCTGGCGTACGAGAACAGGAGGTCGGGCGTGCGATGGGCGCTGACCACGCGCGATTCGTGGGGCACGCCGAGGGCGCGCAAGGTGTCGACCGCGTGGCGCATGGTCTCCCAGTCGGAGGTCGATCCCATGACGACGCCGACCAGCACGGCGGGCTCGGTTGTCATGCCGCCGGATCTACCACGTCCGTCGTCACGATCAGATCGAGCCCGGCGTCGGCTGCGAGCGCGGCCGCCGGCGGGAAGGCGACGCTCGGCCCGACCAGCCCGCGCGCCCGGATCTCCCCACGTACCGCGCACTCGGCGGCGTAGGCGATGGCGCGAGCGGTGAACCCGTAGGGGTCGGCGCCGCAGATCGTCACGCGGGCGAACCGCTTGCCCCGGATCGCCTCGGCGTGAACGAGGAACGCGCCGCGACGGGTCTCCTCGTCCGGACCGGCGACCCCCGCGGTGAGCAGCTTCTCCAGCTTCGGCCCGATCATCCTCGCCAGCTTCGGGGTGACGTGGCGGGTCAGCCGGGCCAGCTCCGCGGCCACCGGATCGGTGGCGAAGAAGGTCCGCAAGGTGCGCGCCCCGGTGTGCGGCGGCGTGACGAACGCCTCCGGGCTGCAGAAGCTCATCGCCGACACGGTGCGCGCGTGCGGGCCCACCGTGGTGAAGGTGCGGACGATCTCTGCCGACGGCTCGCGCACCAGCTTCCCGGACAGCCACTGCCACGAGTCGTGGCTCCCCATCGCGGCGATGGCGCTCTTGCGCGTCCCGAGCGAGGTCATCGCCCGCAGACCCCCGGCGCCGGCGGCGACGACCGAGGGGACGTAGACCATCGCCAGCTCGTCGGGAGCACCGCCGACCGCCTCGGCCGCCAGGTGCGCGGCCCAGTCGGAAGGGGCGATCTCGTAGGCCATCGCCGGCGTGAGGCACGCGCCGCTCTCCTGCGCGGTCGCCGCGAGCTCGCGATGGACGCGGGCGACGAAGGGTTGCTCTCCGGTCGTATCGACGTAGTGCACCCCCGCCTCGGCGCAGGCGCGCACCACCGGCTCGCCGACCTGGGAGAACGGACCGGCGCACGCCGCCACCAGCGTGCGGCCGGCGACCGCCGCGCGGACCGACTCCACGTCGTCGAGCGACACCACGCAGACCTCGCGCGAGCCGTACTCGTCGGCCACGCGCTGCAGCTTGGCCTCGTCGCGCCCGGAGACGGCGAAAGGGACGCCGCGACGGAGAAGCTCGCCAGCGACGAGGCGACCGGTGAACCCGGTGGCCCCGTGAAGGAGGATGGGCGCGCGGGAGTCGCCGGTCATGACGTCGCCGCCTCGGCCGCCTTCGCTGCCGGCAGCGAGACGACGTGCACGTCGCGCTGGGGAAAGGGGATCTCGATCTTCGCCGCACGGAAGGCGGCGTCGATGGCGAAGCGCAGCGCCGAGGCGACGCGCAGGTCCATCCGCGGATCGGCGATCCAGGCGAGGAGCACGAAGTCGAGCGAGTTGTCGGCGAAGTCCTCCAGGCGGACATCGGGGGCGGGCACGTCGAGCACGTCCGGGTGCTCCTCGGCGACCTTCATCAAGGTGCTGCGCACGAGGGTGAGGTCGGTGCCGTAGGCGACGCCGACCTTCACGGCGATGCGCAGGTTGAGCGTCGGACGCGAGTGGTTGATGACCGCGCTGGTGATCAGCTGCCCGTTGGGCACCACGATGGTCACCTGGTCGCGCGTGACGATCATCGTCGCCCGTAGGCCGATGTCGCTCACCACGCCGAGCGCGTCCCCGACGCGGATGAAGTCCCCCTGCCGCACCGGCTGCTCGACCAGCAAGATGAGCCCGGAGATGAAGTTCTGCGCCACGTTCTGGAGGCCGAGCCCGATGCCGACGGCGACCACCGCCGAGGCGGCGAGGAGCGCGTCGAGCCGCAGCCCCATCGCGTTGAAGGCGATGATGAGGCCGAGGAAGTTCACCGTGTAACGGACGATCTTGGCGGCAGCGAACTGAACGCCGACCGAGACGCCGCGCACCTTGAGGATCTTGCGCGCCGAGCGGCCGAGGAGCGTGGCCAGCGTCAGCGTGCAGAAGACGACGGCGGCGGCGACGATGATCGAGCCGGGCGTGACGATGCTGCCGGCGATGGTCACCAGACGGAAGTCGAGGATCTCCTTCCAGCTCGGCGGCTCCCTCACCATTGGCGCGCGAGCATAGCCCAGGACCGGCCTACAAAAAGAGACAGGCCCTCGCGAGGATCTCGTGAAGGCCTGCCGGGAGTAAGCGTGCTCCGTACCACCTGGGGCGTGTGCGGTTTTGCATGAACCCCTAGCCGCACGGCTAGGTGGGGATCGCGATCCGCGCTTCAGGCTTCCGAGTTCCAGAGCCCACCCGATCGTACCGAAGTACGGGGGGGTGAGTTAGCCCGGCTTGCACACCGAACGGATCTTGAACCCCTGGTTCGTGAAATAAGGGATCCATGAAGTCCGCAAGCACGACACCTGCAGAGGGAGCACGACGACGAAGCTAACGAGCGAGCATGCGCCGGTCAACGGCGCAGCCCCACGAATTTGGCCGCCCGCGTGTGGGCACGGTCGAATCACTT
>JAMFST010001236.1 GCA_026225435.1 Labilithrix luteola | reverse complement strand
CGAGTGGGTCCGCGAGCGCGAGCACTCGGTCTTCCGCTCGTACCGCGCCGGCCCCATCTCCGCGCTGTGGAATCGCGTGCGCATGGTGCCTACGGCCGACGGCGGCACCGAGCTGACCCACGAGCTGTGGCTGATGCCGCGCGGGATCTTCGGCAGCGTGGCCGCCTTCGTGGAGATCGGCACCAAGATGCGGCGCAACGTCGACCGCATCTACCGCCACCTCGACGAGGCGCTGGTGGCCAACCTGGCCGAAGATCCGTTCGAAGGGGCCTACGTGCCCACACCCGATCAGCGCGCGCTCGCCAACGACGCCTTCCGTCGCCTGCAGGGGGAAGGCTTCGACCGCGTGCTGCTGGAGAAGCTCGCCTCCTACCTGCTGGCGGCGCCCAGCCAGGTGCTCGCGGCCATGCGCCCCTACGCGCTCGCCGACGCGTGGAACGTCGATCGCGCCGCGCTCTTCGAGCTGTTCCTCCACGCCGCGCACCTCGGCGTGCTGACCATCGCCTGGGACGTCATCTGCCCCAAGTGCCTCATCGCCCACGAGAGCGTCGGCGGGCTCGCAGGCGTCACGCGGCTCGGCACCTGCGAGGCCTGCGTGAACACCTACGAGCGTGATCTGTCGGCGTCGGTGGAGCTGGTCTTCCGCCCCGACGCGCGCATCCGCGAGACCGAGCGGGTCACCTACTGCGTCGGCGCGCCGGCGCTGCGGCCGCACGTGGTGATGCAGCAGGTGCTCGAGCCGGGCGAGGTCCGCTTGACGTCGGTGCGGCTCGATCAGGGCGTCTACCGGGTGGTCGCCGCGCAGGCGAGCACCGACGGCGATCTGGTGGCCAGCGCCGTCGGCTACGAGTCACGGGTCGCCGTGGTCATCCGCGCGGCCGGCGCTGGCGAAGGCGTCGCCGTCGTCGCCCGTCCCGCTTACGTGCTCGCCGGGGAGCTGGAGCTCACCTTCCGCAACGAGACGGACCTCGAACAGACGGTGCGCGTCGAGCACGCCGAAGGGCGCGCGGACCGGGTGGCCGCCGTGCGCGCCATCACCCACCCGACCTTCCGCGACTTCTTCGGCGACGAGCTGATCGGCCACGGCGAGCACCTCAACGTCAGCCGCATCACCTTCCTCTTCCTCGAGGCGGAGGAGCGCGCCCGCGTCTTCGCCGAGCTGGGGGACGTGCGCGCCTGCGAGCTCTTCGAGGAGCTCGACACCATCTTCCGCGCGCAGCTCGAGGCCGAGGAGGGGACCGACGTGGCCGCGCCGCTGGGGCTGTCGATCGCTGCCTTCTCCCACCCGCAACGCGCCGTGCAGGCCGCGATCGGCATCCTGCGCAACGCGCGGAAGAAGCTGGTCGCCGACGAAGGTGCGGTGCGCGTGCGCCTCGCGGTCCACGAGGGGCGCTGCCTGGCGCTCACCCGCGGCGCGCGCGTGGAGTACTTCGGCGAGACGCTCCACCGCGGCGTCTCGCTCCTCGAGGACTCACGGCCCGGCGCCATCGCCATCAGCGCGTCGGTCGCCTCCGACCGTCGCGTCGCCAGCCGCATCCACGCCGCGTCGCTGGTCTCCTCGATCGTCGAATCGACCCACGGCCCCTACCAGGGTCGCCGCGTGATGCTCGCCACCCTCCCCGAGTAGCTACGAGAGGTCGGCGAGAAGTCGTCGGAAAGGCTGCAAAGCTAGGGAGCGGAGCGAAGCCGTACTCATGTACGGCGTAGCGACTGCGACCGACGATTTG
>JAMFST010001235.1 GCA_026225435.1 Labilithrix luteola | reverse complement strand
GGCTACGTGGACCGGCAATTCAGCGCCGAGTTCGGGCTGCGGCAGGACATCGTCGGCGATCACCCGGCGACGATGATGAGCCTGGCGCTGCGCTACTTCTACGAGACGGCGGGAGCTTCCTCGACCGCCGTGGACGCGACGGACGGCATCTAGCGAGCACCGAAAGCGGGCTCAGAATCGTCGCGGCCATCTCGGCGATTCATGAACCCGCTCTCACCCAGCGGACGCAGAGGCTGTCGGTCGGGCGGCGTGAGGCCAGCCAGGGGGCTTGCGGCAGCGGGTACTGGGCCCGGGGGCGCGGCTGGCCGGTCTGGCTGACGGCGAGCGGGTAGGGGTCCGCCTCCTGTCCGCAGAGGTGCGCCGTGGCCGTGCGCAGCGGGCCGAGCGCGGAGCCGAGCTCGATGCGCTCGACGGCGATCGGCTCGCCGTCGGCGTTGCCCAGGCGCACCAGGACCTCGTGACCGCCGCCGCCATCGGGGCGCGCGAGGGAGAGCACGCTGCGCACGCGCAGGATGGCGTCGCCGACGTTGGTGGCCTCGCGGAAGGCGCTCGCCGGCACGTGGAGGATCACGCCGGACATGTCGCGCGGCCCGAGCAGCGGGTGGGTCCACGCCGTCGCGCGCGGCGAGGTCTGCATGACGACCTTGCTGACCGTTCCGTTGGGCGCATACAGCTGCGCGTCGATGGCCACCGGCGTGCCCGGCGCTCCGTAGGCGACGAAGAAGTCGAGATCGCCGCTGGTCCAGTCGCCGCGCGGCAGGCGCACGTCCTCGGTGAGCAGCAGTCGATCGCCGGCGGCGTCGACGGAGACGCGCGCCACGGTCGGCAGGAAGGGGAGCGGACCGACCGGTGGGCGGGGCGGCAAGCGCGGGGCCGGCGGATGGAGGGCGTGCGCACCCGGCTTCCCCTTCGCGGGCGGCGCGGCGACGGCGACGTTCGCCACGCTCATGACGAGCGTGACGAGCGGAAGGAGCAGAGCGGTGGGGAGCGGACCGCGGGTCGTCCTCATGCGAGCGCGTGCTCGAAGTGACGGGTGAGCGCGGCGGCGGCGCGGGTGGCCTCGGCTTCGCCGTTCTCGCCGGCCCAGGTCGCGTGGGCGTCGTCGGTCGCGCCGGTGGCCGCGGCGTGGGCCGGCGCGGAGGCGCGTGCACGCAGGTCCGCGAGCGCGCGCGGGTTCTTGAACCAGTCCTCGTCGTGCCGATCGACCAGCGCGGTGACGAAGGGGAAGGTCGTCGCCAGCGCCAGCAGCCGCGACGGATCGTCCGTGCGCGGAACCGGGAAGGCGGCGAAGAGATCGCCGGGCGGCGCGGCTCCCAGCAGGCGGTGCCCGAGCTCCTCGCGCTCGTTGCGATCGGCGCCGGCGACGAGCCAGCGCATCGCCGCGAGGCGCGCGTACGCGAGCGCCATGCCGTTGCCGACGCGCGCCTGCGTCACCGCTGCGTCCGCCCCCACACCGAGCACCTTGCGATGGAACGGCGCGCTGGTGACGAGCGACGCGAAGCCGAGGCCGAAGCGCTCGGCGTCGACGGGGAACGGGTCGCGAGCGAGCGCGAACGGAAGCGACGGCGACGGCCCGGCGATGCGCAGCGCCCGACCGAAGGCGAAGAGCGCACGGGCAAACGACGACGCGCCGAGCGCCTCGGGAAGGACGCCGACGTCGAGCGCGAGCCCCTGCACCAGCGGCGGCGCCAGGTCCTCGAGCCAGCGGCGGGTGAGCTTCGCCGGCCAGCCTTCGCCGGCGCTCCGTCCGAGGGCGAGCGCGAGGTAGTCGGCGGGGCTCGTGCGGACCCCTTCGCGCCGCTTCTGCTCGGTGGCGAGGGCGTGGCGAGAGATCTCGTCGGTCGCGTCGAAGAAGCTACGCGCGAAGGTGGTCAGCGTGCGCGCGGCCACGCCCGTCTCGAAGCGCACGCGGTCCTCGACGTCGAGCCGGTGCGCCGCCTCGCGGAGGATCGCCTGCACCTCGCGCGCGGGCGGAGCGACCGTGTCGGCGGCGTCTCCGGCCGCGCGGAGGTACATCTCGACGTCGCCGGTGACCGTCGCGTGGAGCGCCTCGTGCCAGGCCTCGCGCCAGGAGATCTTGCGGCTGACGGGGCGGTCGACGATGGCCACCTCCTCGTCGGTGGCTTCCTGCAGCGCGAGGCTCTTCTCCCGCGCGAGCCGCGCGAGGGTGAAGGCGAACACCCAGCGGCGCAGCCCGGCGCGCATCGGCGCCTCGAGCGAGAGATCATCGGACTTGGGAGCGAGCGCCACGAAGGTGGAACGCCCGGCGACCTGGCGCCGTTCCTCGTACGGATCGATCGGGTCGCCTCCGGCCTTCACCGCCCGCTCGGCGCGGCTCACCAGCGCCGCGGTGCGTGCCACGTCGCGGTCGAGCGCCCCGAGATCCCGCGCGTCGAAGGCGTCAGAGGCATCAACCATGAATGGCCGCCCGCGCCGCCGGCGCCGCGTTCTGCGCCAGCCGCTCGATGATCTGCGCCTCGGCGACGGCCAGCGTCTCGAGACGAGCGCCGACGGTCTCGCGCGCCGCGTCGGTGACCTCCACCTCCGCCGCCTGCTCGGCCAGGTCCACGAAGACGCGGTAGTGCAGCGCCTCGGCGGCGAAGAGCTCGTCGTAGAAGGCGACCAGCGCGCTCTCCTCCGGCCGCGCCTCGCGCAGCGCCCGGGCCAGCTGCTTGAACCGCTCGCAGGAGCGCGCCTCGATGAGCGCGGCGACCAGCAGGCGATCGACCAGCGCGCTCACCCCGACGGGGCGCGCGAGACGCTTGGCCGCGGTGCGCAGATCGGCTGCGTAGACGTCGACCGCCGGCGTCCCCAGCGGCAGCCCGCGCGCCACCAGCGTC
>JAMFST010001234.1 GCA_026225435.1 Labilithrix luteola | reverse complement strand
GGCAGACCGATGTCGGAGACGACCACGTCGGGACGCGCCGCGTGGATCGCCTCGATCGCCGCCGGCACGCTCCCGACGCTGACGACCTCCGCCTGGCAGCGCTCGAGCACCGTACGCAGCAGCTCGCGGCCATCGGGATCATCTTCCACCACCAGCACCTTCACGCCCGCGAGCTTCGCCCACTCCCCGGTCGAAGCCTCCGCGCGGAGCAGCTGCGAGCGCTCGGTGCGCTCCTCGGCCACGCGCGGGATCTCCACCGTGAAAGCCGACCCGGTCCCCTCGCCTTCGCTGCTCACGCTCACCGTCCCGCCGTGCAGCTCCGCCAGGTGCTTCACGATGGAGAGGCCGAGCCCGAGCCCGCCTTGCGTGCGCGTCGCCGTGCTGTCGGCCTGACGAAAGCGGTCGAACACGAACGGCAAGAACTCCGGCGTGATCCCCTGCCCCGTGTCGGTCACGGTCACCGCCGCCCAGCCGGGACGACGCGCCAGCGACACGGTCACCGTGCCCCCCGCGGGGGTGAACTTGATGGCGTTGGAGATCAGGTTCGAGGTGATCTGCTTGAGTCGCTCGGCGTCGCCGCTGACATCGAAGCTGGCGTCATCGAGCTTCGCCACCAGAGCCACCTTCTTCGCGTCGGCCGCCGGACCCGCGGCCAGCACCGCGTCGTCGACCAGATCGCGCAGCGGCACGCGCGACATGTCGAGCTTCAGCTTCCCGCTGACGATGCGCGACACGTCGAGCAGGTCGGCGATGAGCTGCGCCTGGCTGCGCGCGTTGCGCTCCACCGTCTCGAGCGCCCGGTCGATCCCCTTCTGGTCCAGCGTCCCGGCGCGCAGCAGCTGTGTCCAGCCGAGCACTGCGTTCAGCGGCGTGCGCAGCTCGTGCGAGAGCGTGGCGAGGAACTCGTCCTTCACCCGGTTGGCCTGCTCCAGGTTCACCCGCTCGCGCTGCGCCAGCGCGTACAGATCCGACACGTCCACCGCCGCGGCCATGCGCCGCGCCAGGTCCTCGGCGAAGAGCAGATCGGTCTCCTTCGGATCCGAGCGCACGTCGCGCCCGCCCACGTACCCGAGCGTCAGCACCGCGGCCACGCGATCGCGCGCGCGCACCGGCACGCTCAGGTAGGCCAGGCCCCCGGCCTCGTCGTCCAGCTGACCGCGCTCCACCTTCCCCGTGCGCAGCACCTGCTGCGGTCCACCGGTCGCTGTCGCATCGGCCGCCAGCGCCAGCAGACGCGCGGCCCGCTGCGGCTCCTTCTCCGCCACGCCCGCCACCTGCAGCTCCGCGTTGCGCGGGCTCACGTGGATGGCGCACACGTCGGCGATCCTGGCGTCCCCTCCCCCGCCGCCAGCGCCCGCGTCAGCACCGCCGGCGACCCTCGCCGCGATCTCCTGCAAGTGCGCCGCGTAGTCGAGCGACTCGCCCAGCAGAGTGCTTGCGTCGGCCAGCACGCGCAGCGCGTCCTCGGCCCGCTTGCGATCGTCGATGTCGGTGTTCGTCCCGATCCACGAGGTGACCCGCCCGTCGCTCGAGCGCGTCGCCACGGCGCGCACCAGGTGCCAGCGGTGCACCCCCGGCTCCAGGCTCCCGAAGCGATACTGCGCCTCCCAGTCCTGCCCCTTCTTCGTCGCCGCGGTGAACGTCTCGAGGAACGCCGCGAGATCCTCCGGGTGCAGCACCTGCTCCCAGCGCGGACCGGCCGACAGCTCGCTCATCGCCCGCCCGGCCGCCGACGCGTACCAGCGCCGGTTGCCGTAGGTCAGCTCGCCGTGCGCGTCGGCCATCCACACCACCTGCGGCATCGACTCGGCGAGCTGGCGGTAGCGCTGATCGCTGGCCCGCTTGATCTCGGCGACCTCGCGCTCGCGGTGCTCGCGCAGCGCCTCGGCCTGCTGGCGGATCGTCTCGTTCTTGCGGAACAGATCGACGAACACGCTCACCTTCTGCCGCAGCGCATCCGGCTCGAAGGGCTTGGTGATGTAATCGACCGCGCCGACGTTGTAGCCGCGGGCGACGTACGACGCCTCCTTGCTGATGGCCGTGAGGAAGATGATCGGGATGTGCCGCGACTTCGCCCGGTCCTTGATGAGGGAGGCGGTCTCGAAGCCGTCGAGCTCCGGCATCTGCACGTCGAGGAGGATGACGGAGAAGTCCGCGCTCAGCAGGTGCTTGAGGGCCTCCTTGCCGGAGTGCGCGCGCACCAGATTCTGCCCCAGCGGCTCGAGGATCGCCTCCAGCGCCAGCAGGTTGCTCGGCTGGTCGTCGACGAGGAGCACGTTGGTCACGTGCAGCGCCGCGGACGTCGACGAGGACGCCGGCGGCGGCTGCTGCGACGCCGGCCCGGGATACGGGGTCGCTTGAGCCGACCCCGGGCTCGGGGTCTTGACGGACAGCGGCTTCACATCGCTCATGGGGGGCTCACGGGCTCGGACAGAGGATGAAACGGCCGCACCAGGCGCACCAGCGCCGGCGCGATCGCCTCGAGGGACAGCACCACCGCCGAGGGGACGCTGAGCAGCGCCGCCTCCGGCATCGAGGGGCTCTCGGCAGTCAGCGGATCTTGAACCCAGGCGCTCCCCCCGGCCGCGTGGATGCGCGCGAGCCCGGCGCTCCCGTCGCGGTTCGCCCCGGTCAGCACCACCCCGAGCGCGTGTCGCCCGTACGTCGCCGCCGCCGAGTCGAAGAGCACATCGATCGACGGCCGGCTGAACCCCACCGGCTCCTCGGTCGAGAGCGCCAGGTGGCCCTCGTCGATCAGCAGGTGGTAGTCGGCTGGCGCGAGGTACACGCCGGGCGCGATGAAGGGCATCTTGTCCTCGGCCTCGCGGATCACCAGCGAGCACTTCGCCTGGAGCACCGCGGTGAGCGTCTCGTAGGTCTCGCGCCCGCGGTGCTGCACGACGGCGATCGGCAGCGAGAAGTCGCGCGGCAGCTGGGAGAAGATGTGCGTCAACGCCGTCAGCCCGCCCCACGACGCGCCGATGACGACGGCGCCGATCGGATCGACCGCGCTCACGCCGCCACCTTCCGGTAAATGCGCTCGCGCTCGTCGAGCACGTCGAAGCTCGCCTCGTGGTCGGTGAAGCGGAGCGTCTCCTTGCGCCCGAGCGCCAGCACGCCGAACGTCGCCAGGCTCTCGTGGAAGAGCCCCAGCGCCCGCTCGCGCAGGTTCGGGTCGAAGTAGATCATCACATTGCGGCAGACCACCACGTTGAACTCGCTGAAGCTGCGGTCGCTCGCCAGGTTGTGCTGGGTAAAAAGTACATTTTGCCCCAGCCCGCCGTCGAAGATCGCCGCGTCGTAGCGCGCCGTGTAGTACTCGGAGAAGGCGCGCCGCCCGCCCGCCTTGAGGTAGTTCTGCGTGTACTCCTGCATGCGGCTGAGCGGGTAGATCCCCTGCTTGGCGCGCTGCAGGACGGTGTCGTTCATGTCCGTCGCGTAGATGCGCGCGCGGTCGTAGAGCCCCTCCTCCTTGAGGAGGATGGCCATGGCGTAGACCTCTTCCCCGGTCGAGCAGCCCGCATGCCAGATGCGGATGAACGGGTAGGTCCGCAGCATCGGCAGCACCTTCTGCCGGAAGGCGAGGAAGAAGCTGGGGTCGCGGAACATCGCCGTCACGTTGATCGACAGGTCGCGCAGCAGCCGCTCGAAGGTCCCGGGATCGTGGAGCACGCGGTCCTGCAGCTGGGAGATCGACCCGAGCTTCTCCTCCTCGATGCGCTTCCACACCCGCCGCCGCACCGATCCGCGCGCGTACGAGCGGAAGTCGTGCCCGTAGCGGAGGAAGATCGCCTCGAGCAAGAGGTGCAGCTCGATCGCCTCGCGCGCTTGATCCCCTTCGAGCCCCTGCAGGACTCGCTCGGCCGGCGGCGGCGACGAGGGGACGCGCGCGCGGGGCATCAGCGGTACATCCAGACCCGCATGAGCGACAGCAGCTGGTCGGGATCGACCGGCTTGTGGATGTAGTCCGAGGCGCCCGCCTCGATGCACTTCTCGCGGTCCCCCTTCATCGCCTTGGCGGTGAGCGCGAGGATGGGCAGGCTCTTGTACTCGGCCAGCTTCCTGATCTCGCGCATCGTCTCGTAGCCGTCCATCTCCGGCATCATCACGTCCATGAGCACCAGGCTCACGTCGGGGTTCGCCTTGAGCACCTCGATCCCCTCGCGCCCGTTCTCGGCGAACACCACCTGCATGCCGTTGGCCTCGAGCACGCTGGTGATGGCGAAGATGTTCCGCACGTCGTCATCGACGACGAGGATGCGCTTGCCCGTGAAGGTGTCGTCCTCGGCGACCGCGCGGTCGAGCATCTGCCGCTTGGCCTCCGGCAGGTTCGCCGCCACGCGATGGAGGAAGAGCGCCGTCTCGTTGAGCAGCCGCTCGGGCGAGCGCACGTCCTTCACGATGATGGCGTCGGCGTACTTCTTCAGCCGCGTCTCCTCCTTCGTCGACAGGTCCTTCCCCGTGTAGACGATGATCGGCAGTGCCCGCAGCTCCGGCTCCGCCTTGACCTTCTCGAGCAGGTCGAAGCCGGTCATGTCGGGCAGCCCGAGGTCGAGCACCATGCAGTCGAAGCGCATCTCGTGCAGCTTCTCCAGCGCCTCGGCCGCCGAGCCGACCGCGACGGAGTTCACGTCATCGTCGCCGACCAGCTGCACGATGCTCTCGCGCTGCACCTTGTCGTCCTCCACGATCAGCAGGTTGCGCACCCGCTCGTCGAGGAAGCGCCGGATCTCGACGAACGATCGGTCCAGCGTCTCCGTGCTGACCGGCTTCTCCAGGTAGGAGATCGCCCCGAGCCGCAGCCCCGGCTGCCGCTTGT
>JAMFST010001233.1 GCA_026225435.1 Labilithrix luteola | reverse complement strand
TGGACGCGCTCTACAACGTCCACTTCAAAGGCGTCTTCTTCCTCACCCAGAAGCTGCTCCCGCTGCTGCGAGACGGAGGCCGGATCGTCAACGTCTCGAGCGGCCTCACGCGCGTCGCCGTCCCCGGCAGCTCGGCCTACGCGTCGATGAAAGGCGCCGTCGAGGTGCTCACGCGCTACATGGCCAAGGAGCTCGGTCCGCGGCGCATCCGGGTGAACACCGTCGCGCCCGGCGCGGTCATGACCGACTTCAGCGGCGGCATGGTCCGCGACAACCCCGCGGTGAACAAGGCGGTCTCCGACGCCACCGCGCTCGGCCGCCCCGGCGAGCCCGACGACATCGGCCCGATGATCGCCGCGCTCCTCTCCGAGGATCAGCGGTGGATCAACGCGCAGCGGATCGAGGTCGCCGGCGGAATGATGATCTGACCGTGAGGAAGGTACGCCTCGAGCGCGTCGATCTGCGCTGGGGTGACGAGGAACGGGTCGGCGGGCCCGGCGCGTAGCAGCGTGCCCGCGACGTGCCTCGTCGCCGTCCACGGTGCTGGGGGCGTGCCCGCGGGTGCAGAGGCGCCGACCGGCACGAGCACGCGCCAGCCCGCGGCGCGCACGTGCGTCCGCTGGTGCTCCGGACGGATCGCGCCGGCGCTGGTGCGGTGGAGGTACTCCGCGTCGAGCGCCTGCCGCGGCAAGCTCGCCGGGCTCCCCTGCGCGGTGATGAGCGCGCCGAAGCAGCGCGCGTCGTCGACCGCGCGGGTGAGGATCTCGTCGAGCCGGGCGAACACGCCACGGCGCGCCGCCTCGTCCTTCAGCGCGCGGAGGCTCCAGCCGAAGGTCAAGGACCCTTCGCGCGGGACCAGCCAGAGCGCCACCACCGGAGGGACCACGGCGCGCGTGATCTCGACCATGTGCCCCTCGCCGATCGAGGCGAGGACGGCGGCCGCGAGCGGCGCTGTCGAGCCGTCGCGCGAGGTTGGCCAGCGCAGCTGCGAGGGGCGGTGCTCCTCGTCCACGCGCGTGCCTTGCCACGGTTCGGGGCCGAGGAACGGCGCGAGCGCGGCGAGGAGCGGCGTCAGGAACGTCGCGAGGAGCTCGGGGTACGCGGGCTTCTCGGCGGCGAAGACGAGCCAGCCGGGCGAGTAGGTGCGCGCCTCGTGGGCGGCGCGGCGGCTCTCGTCGAGCGCCTGCTCCTCCGCGCTGGCGCGCTGCCGGGCGGTGGAGCCCTGCCGTGGGCGGAAGCAGAAGAGGAAGCTCGCCTCGTCCTCGCCGTGAGGATCGACGAGCAGCTGCTTGATGCGGAAGGCGCGGCCGAACGCGGCGATCACGTCGTCGCTGGGGGCCACGTCGTCGTCGTCGTCGACGCGGATCCTGAGCGCGAGACCGTCCGCGTTCTCGCTGTCGCCCACCAGCTGCGACAGGCCACCGAGCGACACGCTGACGGTGCCCGCCGCCGCCGAGGCGGGGCGAAGATCGTCCGGCGTCGCCACCGCGCCGACCTTCTTGCCACCGGCGAAGAGCGCGAGCGACAGCCGCCCCTCGCCATCCCAGAACCACGCCGACAGCGCCGGCGCCGCGAGCTCGCGCGAGAAGAAGCGCGCCCAGGCGATCGCCTCGCCGTGCTCCTCCAGCTCCTCCAGCGCGAAGGAGAGCCACCCGCCTTGCACGGTCAGCCGCACGCGCCGGAGCGCCGGCTCGGTGAGCGCCGGCGCCTCGATCGGCTCGAAGCCGAGGCGCGCGAACCGCTTGCCGATCGCTGCCAGGAGGCCGGCGCGATCGGTCGAGCGGACGTGGACCGTGGCGATCGTTTGCGACAGGGGAGCCGTCAGCCCAGGTTGGGGACGGTGCTCTTGAAGCTGGGGAGCGCCTCGACCCGCTTCCACCAGTCACCCAGGGCGGGCGCGTCGAACACGGCGTCCTTGTCCGGGGTGAGCCCGACGTAGAAGAGCATCGGCGCGAGGTACAGATCGGCCAGGCTGAGATCCCCGGCGATGAACGGCGAGTCGCCGCGCGTCTTCATCGCCAGCTCGAGCACCTGCCGGCCGGCCGCGAGACCGTTCTCGCGCATCGCGTCGTTCTTGCCGCCGACGAAGTCGGGGAACAGGTGATACGCGGCGACGCCGCCGACGAGCGCGCCGTACCCGTACGAGTCGGCCAGCCCGATGATCATGTCCATCCGTGCGCGATCCTTCGGCGTCGCCGGGATCAGCGATTTCCCCGGCAGCACGTCGTTCAGGTAACGCGCGATGGCCGTCGTCTCGAGGATGCGCATGCCGTCGTGATCGAGCACCGGCACCTTGCCGAACGGGTGGCGCGCGCGGTGCTCCGGTGTCTTCGGATCACCCGCGAGCACGTTGAGCGGCACCTGCTCGAAGTCGGTGAACGCCTTCTCGGCGAGCACCATCTTGACGGTGCGCACGTACGTTGAACCGTCGAATCCCCACAGCTTCATGGTCGCCATGGGGAGACTGTCTCACGGTCGCGGGGCCGCGTCAGCGTCTGCCGAGAAAGTCAGGCTGTCCCGGAAGGACGCCGCTCACGCAGCGCGTCGACTCAGCTGCCACCGTCGGCCGCAAAGAAGGTGAGCAGGCTCTGGAACGCCGCGGAGTCGTCGTAGATGTACGACGGCGAACCGGCACAGGTGTCGATCGTCGTGACCCCGCTGGAGTCGGTCCGCGTGACGGCGGCGGGGTACTCCAGCAGGCTCCAGCCGCAGGAGATGGTGCCGCCGTCGACCGACGCCCTCCGGATATTTGTCCAGTCGGCGAGCATGGTGCTCGCCTGCGCAGGAGTCAGCGACAGGCTCGTGCTCTCGGCAGACTGCCCGCCGTCGCTCGCGGCGGCGCACGTCGTCATCGTGGCCGTCTGGCCCGTGACGTCGAAGTCGATGTCCGCCAGGTAGCCGCAGCCGCCGTCCTCCGTGTCGAGGGTCTTCAGCTCGAGCTTCGTGGTCGAAGGGGTCACGATGCTGTCGGTGAAGGCGACGCAGCCCGGCTCGGCGTAGGCCGGAATCTGTCCGGAGGGGCAGGTCGTGGCGTCGGCCACATCGCCAGCAGCCGCGTCGCGAGCGGCGGCGTCACCGAGCGGGGTAGCGTCCGGCGAAGCGCCGGCCATGTCGTCGTCGTCGTTCGAGCACGCCACCACGAAGGTGGCGGCAGCGGTGGTACCGATCGAGGCGCACAGGAACATCGCGGCGAGTCGCACGACCCTGCGCGCGATGCAAGCCGTGTTCCCGCAGCGCATCACGAAAAAAGCCGCTCGGTGCACCAGACCCCGTGCGCCGCCCTGTGCCACGGCGCGACGTCTCGATCCGACTTCAGTCGCGCATGTGTTTCCGGATTTTCCCCAGCGCCTGCTCCTGCAGCTGGCGGATTCGCTCGCGGGACAGGTTGTACTTGTCGCCGATCTCCTTGAGCGTCAGCTCGTCCTCGTCGTCGAGGCCGAAGCGCCAGCGGATGATGCGCGACTCGATCGGCGTGAGCGTGCCGAGCAGGCGGCGAACCTCCTCGCCCCACTTCTGCGAGACCAAGGTCTCGTAGGGGGAGAGCATGTTCTCGTCCTGGAGGAAGTCGATGAACTTGCGGCCGTCCTCGTCGCCGACCGGGCGATCGAGCGAGAAGGGCGTCTCCGCCCAGCTGCCCTTCACCTTGTCGAGCTTCTCCTGCGGGATGCCGGTCTCCTTCTCGAGCTCGGCGAGGGTCGGATCGCGACCGGTGCGCGCCACCACCGCCTGCGTCGCGCGGGCGACCCGGTTGTGCGTGTCGAGCATGTGGACCGGAATGCGCACCGCGCGCCCCTTGTCGGCCAGCGCGCGGCTGATGGCGTGACGGATCCACCACGAGGCGTAGGTCGAGAAGCGGTACCCGCGCGTGTGATCGAAGCGCTCGACCGCCTTCATCAGGCCGATGTTGCCCTCCTGGATCAGATCGATCAGCGGGAGGCGACCGCGGTTGTAACGGCGGGCGATCGAGACGACGAGGCGCAGGTTCGCTTTGACGAACTTGTTCTTCGTCGACTTCGACTTGGCCGCCGTGTCGGCCATGCGATCGAGGTAGCGCTTGTACTCGGTGTTGTTCTCGACGTGCGGACGCGCGAGCGACACCGGCGCGGCGTCGCCTTCGTTCTCGCCGACCGCGGGGAGCTCCTCGAGGTCGGTCTGGTTGTCGGCGATGACGTCGTCACCGAGGCGCTTGGCCAGCTCCTCGCAGTGGAGGATCCACAGACGATCGCTGTCCGCCAGGCGGATGGCGCGGGCCAGCTCGGTGGTGAGCGCCTTCCACTTCTTCTTGTGGTCGGGGGTCGCCTTGCCCTTGTTCTTCTGCAGCGCCTTGAGCAGCCCGTGGATCTCGGGGAGCTGCGGCGTGGCGATCGCCTCGTCACCGGTGGGCAGATCGCGTTCGAGCTGGGCGACGAGGTAATCGCCCGCGGGCAGGTGCGAGAAGACAGCGACCCAGTGCTCGACCTCGCCGTTCTCCACCTCGATGGCGGTCTGCAGCTCCTCGTCCGGACCCATCACCGCGTGCGTCGCCATCTCGCGGAAGTAGCGGGCGAGCATGGAGTCGCCGCCACCTTCCTCGAAGTCGCGCGGCGCCTTGCGCGGGGCGACGCCTTCTTCCGGCTCGACGTCGATGGCGGCCTCCACCTCGAACTCGTCGTCGGCGGCGACGGCGGGACCTTCGCTGTTGGGCGAGGCCTCCGAGTTGACCGGCGCCTCGTCCTCGTCGGAGAAGTTGGCGCCGCCAGCGACGCTCGCGGGACTGACATCGCTGTCGTCGAGCGAGTCCGGATGCTTGGCCGCCGCCTGCATCTTCGACGAGGAGGACTTCCCGTCTTTACTCCGGCGCTTGCCCGGCGGTTGTGCGTTCGGTTTGGGCATGAGGATGATGAGCGAAGCGGACGGAGACAGCTGCCGCGAGCCCGGTGAGGACGAGGATACGGCAATGCGGACAGGACGTTTCGAGGACTTGCTTCGAACTGTCGAGTCCGGGGGCGCCGGGACCGGGGCGGGCGTGCGCGATGCAAAAACGGAACCGGTCGCGCGACTGCGCTTACCGCTAACCGAAGAAGTCACGTACCGTGCGTCGTCGTTGCGCGCTGCCAAGCGGGACCACCTTTCGCTGTTCGCGCGGGTGCGACGGGAGGCGGCTCGAGATCGGCCGCGGCTCGTCGCGTTCGCGTGCACCGCTGTGATGCACGCTCTCGGCCACGCCGCGTTGGCGCTGGCCGCGGGGATGTGCGCCTGGTCGCTGGTGCATGGCACGGAAGCGACGCGAGTCGCGGATCTCCCGCGTCTCCCGCTGCTGACGACGCAGCCGAGCGCGTCCTGGTGGGCCGCGCTCGGTGTGATCGCAGCGGCGGCCAAGCTTTTGGGCGGTTCTGCCGCGTCGTACGTGCAGGGGCGCGTGAGCGGAGACCTCGCGGCGAGCCTGCGGCTCGAGCTGCTCGACGTCTGGCTCGGGTCGCACCGTTCGCACGGAATGACACGATCGCGACAGGCGGATCATAGCGATGCCGATCACGCACGCGCCGGCGCACCCACGGAAGCGCTCGCGGCGATCACCGCCGAGGTGCGTGAAGTTCAGGCGGGGCTCGATCGCGGGCTGCTCGGGGGAGTCCGCGCAGGTCTGCAGCTCGTGCCGCTCCTCGCACTCTTTGCGGAGCTGGCGCCGCAAGCGGCGCTCGGGGCCGCGCTGATCCTCGCACCTCTCGCGGTCGTGCTCGGAGCGCTGCGACGGCGCTGGGCGCGCGGTCACCGGCGCGCAGCGGGAGAGGCGGCGCGCCTGCTCGAGGCGGCCGACGATGCCATCCGTCACGCCGATCTGTGGACGACCTTCGGCGCGCAGGGGAAGGCGCGGGCGCAGGTGGCCTCGCTGGGATCGGCGCTGGCGCTGCGGGCGGCGCGTCTCGAGGCGGCCGCGGCGGCGATGAGCGGGGTGAACGAGCTGCTCGCCGCGCTGCTGCTCCTGGCCATCTTCGCGGCGCAGGCGCACGGGCTGATCGCGGTGCCATCGGCGTCGCTGGTGCCTCTCCTGGTGGCGTTCTTCCTCGCGTACCGGCCGGTGCGTGAGCTCGCGGAGGCGCGGCTGTCGTGGACGCGCGCCGAGGCGGCGTATGACGCGTTGCCCTTCGGGCAAGCGACGGAGGTCGCCCTGCCGGAACCTGTTGCTGGCGAGCGGAAGGCGTGGCCTCTCGCCGAGCTCGAGATCGACGCGCTCACCGTGGCAGGGAGCGGGATCGCACCGCTGTCGCTGCGGATCGCGCCGGGGGAGATCGTGGCGATCGCGGGGCGGACGGGCGCGGGCAAGACGTCGTTCCTCCGCGCGCTGCTCGGGCTCGAGCCGGTGACCGGGACCGTGAGGTACGACGGTGTCGCGCTGACCGAGGCGGCGGTCGGGCCGGAGTCGCGGCCGTTCACCTGGGTGCCGCAGGAGGCGCCGATGCTGGCCGGCACGCTGGCGGAGAACGTGAACCTCGGCGCCCTCCGCGCGCCCGGGCGGGCGAGCGCGGCCTTCGACGCCCTGACCGACGAGCTCACCGACAGTCTCACGGACAGTCTCACCCTGATCGGCGCCGGGCACCTGGTGGCGGCGCTGGGCGAGGCGCGACTCGGCGCCGGCGGCCGGGCGCTGAGCGGCGGGGAGCGGCAATGGGTGGCGCTCGCGCGCGCTGTCGCCACCTCGCAACCGGTGCTCCTGCTCGACGAGCCGACCAGCGGGCTCGATGCTCGTTCCCAGGAAGAGGTGCTGCGCGCGATCACCCGGCTGCGTGGCGCCCGAACGGTCCTGCTCGTGACCCACCGGCCGGAGCCGCTGAAGATCGCCGACCGGGTCGTCCACGTGGGAGACTGACGAGAGCGATGAGGATGCGGCAGACGGTGGAGCGGTTCTGGACGGTGGGCGCGCTGAGTACCCTGGTGTCGCAGAGTGGTCTCTCGCCCGATATGGTCGAACTCATCGATGATCTGCTGCAGCGCTGGCCTGCGCTCGATGGCGGTCCGCGCGCGGCGTTGGCACGGACCATTCTCACGCGTGTCTACCCGACCGCTCCGGCCGACGCCTGGCGCAACATGAACGATGGCGAACTGCAACGGCGACTGCAGGCCGCGTTGCTGGGATCACAGCGGCCGGCCGCATGA
>JAMFST010001232.1 GCA_026225435.1 Labilithrix luteola | reverse complement strand
CCATCGTCAGCACCGCCGGCTCGCTCACGGCGCACGCCGATCCGCCGGCCGACGAGTCGCAGGACGAAGGGCACCTCTCCTACCCGGCCACCGCCGCCGCCTTCCGCGAGCACGTCGCCGAGCGCATCACCAGCGCGCGCGCGCGGCTCGAGAAGCACATCGCCGACAACCAGGTGCCAGCGCAGCGAGCAGACGCGATGCGCGCGCGCTTCCAGACGGCCATCGCGACGTTGAACGCGAAGGTCGACGAGGTCTGCGCCGACGGCACGGTGACGCACGACGAGGCGGTCGCGGTGCACGACCTGGCCAAGCAGCTGCGCCACCACGCCAAGCCGAGCTGACGAGCTCGCTTCGGCTCCTGTCTGTACACATCTACGTTCAATTCGTCGCGCGAGACAGCTGAGACCTGAGTATTTCCGTCGACTTCCTTCCTCCGAAGCTGCGACGGTTCGACACTTGTCGAACCCCTACCCGGCGCGTCGATCGCGCCGCGGTCCTCCTCGGAAGGAACTGAATGAAGCGTAGTGTCGTCGTCGCCTCGGTCTGGTCGTTGTGCCTCGGAAGTGCCGTGCTGGTTGCCTGCGGGGGGGACGATCAGTACGTCCAGCCCGGCGCGACCGATGCGGGGAAAGACGCCACCGCGCCGGTTCTCGGCGACGGCGGCAGCGGAACGCTGGACGCGACCACCGGTGACGGTTCGGTCGGCGATGGCGGTGGCGGAGGAAGCGGCGACGGCGGCGACGCGGGGAGCAGCGTCATCCTCGGCCTCGACGCCGGCGCGACCGCGCTGACCGTGTACGCGGGGCAGTCCGCGGCGCTGAACGTCAGCGTGCCGGACGGCGATCCGGCGCTCAGCTATTCGTGGACGGTGACCAGCGTCCCTGCGGGCAGCGCGGTCACGACGGCCTCGATCGCGACACCGACCGCCAGCACCACCTCGCTGCCGACCGACAAGGCGGGCACCTACGTGGTGACCGTCACCGGCACGAGCGATGGCGGCAGCGTGCAGAGCACCGTCACCATCACCGCGGCCGCGGCGCATCTCGTGTACGGGATCGACGACACGGCGTCGGGCCTCGGCGTCGTCGACAGCGACGGCACCAACGGCCACCGGATCATCTGCCCGTTCCCGGTGAACGGGAGAGGCGCGACCGGCGCCATCGAGACGGTGGACGCGCTCGAAGGGGCGCCCGGCACGGCGACGAAGGTCGTGTTCGGCGGACCGCAGACGGCAGACGGCGGAACGATCAGCTCGCAGCTCTTCATCACCGACACGACCGGTGGTTGCCCGACGGGCGGCGACGCCGGAGCGAACGCCACGGCCCTCTACTCGGCCACGGCATCGACGGGGACCTACGAGTACATCAACATCGCGCACCCGCGCGTCTCGCCGGACGGGACGAAGATCGCCTTCACCACCGCCCTCAGCGCCAACGGCTCTCCCCCGCCGCGGGACACCGCATCGAGCGTGAACGTCGTCGGCATCGACGGTTCGAGCCCGGTCTCGCTCGGCGCCATCGTCGACAGCTCCGCCAGCGGAACCTCCTACGCCTTGGATGTCGGCGTGCTCCAGCAGCCCGAGTGGCAAGACGCGACGCACGTGGGCTGGGCCCGCGCCGAGTCGGCCTCCACGTGGAACCTCGTGACCTCGACGGTGCCGCCGGCAGCCGCCGACCCGCAGGTGTTCATGTCCTGCACCGGCGCCAGCTTTGTCGTCCCCGGAAGGTTCGTCTTTCTCGGAGATGGCAGCGTGATCGGGGCGTACACCGCGAGCGACACGGTGGCGACCGACCTCGTGGTGCTCAAGCCCGACGCCACGACCAAGGCCTGCACGGTCGTTCGCAACCTGACCAACCTCGCCGCGAGGACCTCGTCCGTGGCGGACTTCGCGCTCTCTCCGGACGGCAAGACGGTGGCGTACACGGTCGCCTCCGCGCTGGGGAAGGTGGTCTACACCGTCCCCATCGACGCGAGCGCGGCGCCGCAAGCGGTGGGGACGTTCGCCCCGAGCGCAGGGGCAGACGGCGGCGCGGACGCCGGCGACGGTGGTGATGCCGGAACGCCCGCGCAGAACCTGGCCCAGGGGCTTCGCTGGGTCGGCGGCGGTGGACAGCTCGCCTTCACCTACCAGGCGACCGACGGTGGCGTCACCCAGCAGACCATCGGCTCGGCGGTGTTCCTCAACGGCGGCTCGACGGTCACCAGCGCGCTCACCCCCGACGCCGGCACCACGCTCACCGCGGTCGGCAGCGGCGATGGACAGAGCTGCAGCTTCGGCGGCGACGCTCCGCTCGGCGACGGCCTCGTCACCGGCGGTATTGGACTGCTCGCGCTCGTGCGCCGGCGCCTGCGCCGCGATCGCAAGCGCTCGAGCTGACGAGTCGTCGGTAGAGAACGGGCCGGACCCGCGATAGACCTGGCGACATGTCCAAGACCATCGCCATCGTCGGGTTCGGCCCCGGAATCTCCACCTCGGTCGCCGAGAAGTTCGGCGCCGAAGGCTTCTCCGTCGCGCTCATCGCGCGCACCGAAGCGCGCCTCACCGAAGGCGTGAAGGCGCTCACCGCCAAGGGGATCAAGGCCGCGGCCTTCACCGGCAACGCGGGCGATCCCGCCTCCATCCGCGCCGCGCTGAGCAAGGCGCGCGCGGCGCTCGGGCCGATCACCGTGCTGCAGTGGACGGCGTACAGCGGGGGCGAGGCCGGCGATCTGCTGGCGATCGATCCGAAGGCCGCCGGCGCGGTGTTCGACGTGGCCGTCGTCGGGCTGCTCGCCGCCGTGCAGGAGGTCCTGCCGGACCTCAAGAGCAGCAAGGAAGGCGCCGTCCTCGTCACCAACGGCGCGTTCGGGGATCTCACGCCGCAGATGGACGGCTACGCGGTCAGCCTGAAGGCGGCGGGCGTCGCGCTCGCCAACGCGGCCAAGATGAAGCTCGTCGGCATGCTGGCGCACCAGCTGAAGGCCGACGGCGTCTACGTGGGCGAGGTCACCGTCGCCGGGATGGTCGCGGGCACGGCGTGGGATGCCGGCGACGGCAAGGCGATCCCGGGGGCGAAGATCGCCGACGCGTTCTGGAGCCTGTACCAGGGACGT
>JAMFST010000143.1 GCA_026225435.1 Labilithrix luteola | reverse complement strand
CGTCGCTCGCTGGCGCAGCCGAGGATGGGCACGCCCGCGCCGACGGCGAGAGCCGAGAACCCTGCGGCGCCGACGAGGTGGCGACGGGAGACACGCGTCATGCCCGTGACTCTACGTCTGGCCGCTGCGCTCGTCGAACGCTCCCGCGCCCGGCTGCACGCAAATCAGCGTTGCGCCGGGCGTGGGGTCCGGCCTGTTCCGCGTTTCGCGGAGCCGGCGCGCGGCGGGGCGACGAGGCGGACCGTCCCCTCGGTGTCGAGCTGCACGCGGCGGTCGGCGAGCAGGCGACCGATGGCGCGCTTGAAGGCCTTCTTGCTCAGCGAGAAGGTGTCGCGGATCTCGTCCGGGGACATGCGGTCGCTCACGCGCAAGGTCGGCTGGCTGCTCAGCACCTCGCAGATGCGCTCGGCGTCGGCGGCGAGCTCCTCGTGCGCCGGCCTGCGACGCGACAGCTCGATCTTCCCGTCGGGCAGCACGCGGGTGATGCGGAACTCGGCCGCGGCGCCGGGCTGCAGATCGTGCGGCTCGTCACGCGGCAAGAGGCCGAGGTGGCGCCGCTCGATGATGACGAAGAGCCCGAGGTTCCCCTCCTCGCGCCAGGCTTCGCCGCGCACCCATTCGCCGGCGGAGAAGCGCCCGGGACGGAGCGCCTCGCGGACCTTCATGGTGGCGCACAGCCGGATGCCGCGCTCGTCGTCGTCGTCGAGGTACACGCCGAAGGCCTGGCGATCGCCCACCGCGAGATCGCGCGTCTGCTCGGCGAACGGCACCAGCAGATCCTTGGCGAGACCCCAGTCGACGAAGGCGCCGAACGAGGTGGTCGCGGTGACCGAGAGGAAGCCGACGTCTCCGCGCTCGAGCAGCGGAGTGCGCGTGGTGGCGATGGGGCGCCCCTCCGAGTCGAGCGCGATGAACACCTCGATCGGATCGCCGAGCTTGGCCCCCTCGGGGATCTCCTTTCCGAGCAGGAGCAGCACCGGCGCGTCGTCGGCGTCGTCCCCGGGCTGCGCGAGGAACGCTCCGGGCGAGCCGAAGCGCTTCAGGTGCAGGACCGCCGAGCGGCCGAGCAGGTCAATCCAGGCGGGATCGCTCACGCGGCGACCGGCGGAAGGCCGCTCTGCTGGCCAGCGTCCGCCAGCTTGGTGACCAGCCGCTCCACCAGCTTGCGCGCCTTGGCGCCGTCCACCTTCTTCTTCACCTTCACCTTGCCGTCCTTGGGCACCAGGGCCGCGATCGGCCCTTTCTTGCACACGCCGAGGCAACCGAAGACCTCGACCCGCACCGGCAACGTGCGCCCCGCGGCGGTCTGCTCGGAGACGTAGGTGCGCGCCTCGTCGACCACCGCACGCGAGACCTCGCGCGGCGCACACTTGTTGTCGACGCAGAACACCAGCGCCGCTTCCCCGTCACCGAGCTTGGGGGCGACCCGCGCCTGCGCTTTCTTCGCCTTCTTCTTGCCGCTCACGGGTTGACGACCGAGTCGGGGGCGCTCGTCGCGTCCGACGACGCGCGCGGGAGGAGACCGGTCGCCGCGGTGGACATGCCCTCGCGGTACGACGGGTAGCGCAGCTTCAGGCCGGTGAGCTCGAGGATACGCGACGGGTCGACGGCGCGATCGGCGCGCAGGCTCGCGTGGACCTCGGCGAGCGGGGTGGAGGCAGGGAAGGGGACGCCGTAGGTGCGGCAGACGTGCTCCACCACCTCACGATGCGGCGCCGGGTGGCGATCGCCCACCACGAAGGTGCCGCAGGGCACGTCCCTGGTCAGCGCCGCGAGCACCAGGCGCGCGAGGTCGAGCACGTGGATGCGCGAGGTGGTCTGCGAGCCGTCGCCGGGCAGCCGGTGCTCGCCGCGCAGGACTCGCGCGTGGACACCGCGCTCGGGGCCGTAGATGGCGGCGCAGCGGAGCACCGTCGCCTCGGCGCGTAGATACCGTGCCTCGGCGTCGAGCCAGCGGCTCACGCGCTCGTCACGCTCGCCCGCTGCGGGGACGGGCGTGGTGTCGTCGACCTTGCCGCGGCGCTCGCCGTACACGCCGGTGGTGGAGAGGTACATCAGGTGGCCGGCATCCGCGAAGGCCCCTTCGAGCCGCGCGTCGGTGCTGCCGTCCGGGGGGAAGGCGACGAGCACGGCGGGGCGATGCCGCGCGGCGATCACCTCGCGCACCGCGGCGGCGTCGAGCTCCGGCGCGTGCCAGACCTTGAAACCTTCGCGCGTCAGATCGGCGGCGCGCTCTTCACGGCGAGCGTGCACCAGCACCGAGATGCCCTGCATGCGCGCCTCTCGCGCCACGGTCAGCCCGGCGTAGCCGCAGCCGAGGACCACCAGCTCGCTGCGCTCGATGCGGCCGCTCACGACGCGGCCCGCGTGCGCCGCGCGCTGGCGACGGTCTTGCTCGGCTTCTTCGCGCTCTTCACCGTCTTCGCCGTCGTCTTCGTCTTCGCCTTGGTCTTGGCGAGAGACTTCGCCGCCGTCTTCTTCGCGGGGGGCTTCGCGCGGGTCTTGCCAATCACCTTCTTCGCGACGCTCTTCTTCTTCACGTCGGTGGCGAGCTCCAGCACCTCG
>JAMFST010001231.1 GCA_026225435.1 Labilithrix luteola | reverse complement strand
GGCGAAGCGGTGCGCTCGTGTGTGACGCCCGTGTCCGTCGCCGCGGGCCGCGACGTGACGACGATCGAAGGCATCTCGCTCGACGGACAACATCCGCTGCAGAAGGCTTGGATCGCCGAGGAAGTTCCGCAGTGCGGCTACTGCCAGTCGGGACAGATCATGAGCGCGACGGCGCTCCTGCGAAAGGTGCGCGCGCCGACCGATGCGGACATCGACGCGGTCATGTCCGCCAACCTGTGCCGCTGTGGGACCTACCCGCGCATCCGCGCCGCCATCCATCGCGCCGCGCTCGCGATGCAAGACGCGGAGACGAAGAAGTGACCGAGCCGCCGGCCTCCGCCGTCTCACGCCGCGGCTTCCTCTCGGTGCTCGCCGGCGCCGGCCTGCTCTCGCTCGGTGCCGGCTTCGAGACGGGCTGCGGCGGGGAGAACGCGCTCGCCGGCCGGGTGCGGCACGCCGAGGGCAGCGGCGACTTCGTCCCCAACGTGTACGTGACGGTGAAGCGCGACGGCCGCGCCCTCGTGGAGGTCGACAACTGCGAGTTCGGGCAGGGGGTCACCTCGATGTTCGCCACGCTCGTCGCCGAGGAGCTCGACCTGTCGCTGGGCGCCGTCGATTGCCACTTCCCCGACTCGCTCGCCGTCTACCGCACCACGGTGAACATGCAGCTCACCGGCGGCTCGGCGAGCACCCGGGAGAAGTACCTGCCGGTGCGCACCGCCGCCGCCGCCGCGCGCACCATGCTGGTCGCCGCTGCCGCCAGCGAATGGCGCGTCCCCGCGCGCGAGCTCACCACCGACGACGGGAAGGTCCACCACGCGACGAGCGGCCGCACCGTCGGTTACGGCGCGCTCACCCTGGCCGCGGCCCGGCAGCCGGTGCCCGACGCTCCCCGGCTCAAGACGAAGAGCGAGCACCGCTTGATCGGCAAGCCGGCGCGGCGGGTGGACATCCGCGGCAAGGTCGACGGCAGCGCGCGCTTCGGGATCGACACCATCGTTCCCGGCATGGTCAAGGCGTACATCCTGCACGGCCCGGTCTACGGCGCCAACGCGACGCACGTGCGAGCCGATGGGGTGCGGCGGCAGCAAGGGGTGCTCGACGTCGTCGTCTTTCCGGGCGGGGTGGCCGTGGTCGCCGAGAGGTACTGGCAAGCGCGCGCCGCTGCGCGAGACGTGCAGGTCACCTGGGACGCGGGCGACGCGGCCGGCCTCGACACCGAGGAGATGCGCCGCGCGGTCCACGCCCACGACGACGATGGAGACACGGCGCGTGACGACGGGAACGCCGCCAAGGCGATCGCGCGCGCACCCGCCAGGGTCACGGCGACCTACGAGGCACCCTTCCTCGCCCACGCGCCGCTCGAGCCGCAGAACTGCATCGTCCACGTGCGTGACCGGCACGATCAGGACGGCCCGCGCGTCGAGGTGTGGGCGCCGTGTCAGTCGCCGTCGATCGTGCAGGCGCTGGTCGGCGAGGCGATGGGGGTGAGCGACAGCCAGGTGCTGGTCCACACCACGCTCATCGGCGGCGCGTTCGGGCGGCGCATCGTCGCCGACTTCGCCGTGCAGGCTGCGCACGTCTCGAGGAAGATCGGCCGCCCGGTGCAGGTCATCTGGTCGCGCGAGAGCGACATGACCCAGGGCTTCTACCGCCCGCAGCTCGCCGCCCGCATGAGCGGCGGTGTGAGCGCCGACGGCGTCGTCACCGGCCTGTCCGCCCACGTGCTCGGCCAGTTCATCTCGCTCGATTTTCTCCCGGCGCTCGGAGCTGCGCTGGCCGGGGTTCCCGACGGCGTGCGCGGCACGGTCATCGACGCGCTCAAGGGGGTCTTCGCCAGCGGCACCATCCCCGACATGTTCTCCACCGAGGGGATCCGCGACACCGCCTACCGCATCGAGAACCTGCGCGTCGCCATGACGCCGGTGAACACCAGGCTGCCGGTCGCCTCGTGGCGCTCCGTCGGGCACTCGTTCACCGGGTTCGCGGTCGAGGGCTTCCTCGACGAGCTGGCGCACGCCGCGCGGATCGATCCGGTGGAGCTGCGGCGGCGCGTCCTGCCCGAGACGTCACGCGCGCGCCGGGTGCTCGACGCGGTGGTGGCGATGTCCGGCTGGGGCAAGCCGCTCCCCGCCGGCCGCGGCCGCGGGCTCGCCCGGCACCAGAGCTTCGAGAGCGAGGTGGCGGAGGTCGCCGAGGTGGAGATCGTCGACGGGCGCCTCAAGGTGCGGCGCGTCTTCGCGGCGGTCGACTGCGGCACGGTGGTGAACCCGGACATCGTGCGCGCGCAGGTCGAAGGGGCGATCATCTTCGGGCTCTCCGCGGCGCTCGATCAGGAGATCACCGTCCGCGACGGTATCGTCCAGCAGACCAACTTCGACGGCTTCCCGCTGCTCCGGATGCACGAATGTCCGGAGATCGTCGTGCACCTGACGGGCAGCGACGAGCGACCGACCGGGATCGGCGAGCCCGGGCTTCCGCCGATCGCGCCGGCGGTGGCCAACGCGGTCTTCGCGTTGACCGGCGTGCGCCTGCGTCGCCTGCCGCTGCAGCGCGCCTGGAACGAAGCGCACGCGGGGAGGCGATGAAGCGCACCGCACACCTCGCGAGTCTCGCTTGCGTGGCGGCGCTCGCGCTCCTGCCGAGCGCAGGTGCGTCGGGCGAGGACGTGGCGCCGAGCGCCGAGGTGATCGCCGCGGGCAAGAAGGCCTTCATCGACGTCGCGCGTGTCCTCCAGTCTCCGCGCTGCCAGAACTGCCATCCGTCGGGAGAGGCGCCGCTGCAGACCGACCGCAGCATCCCCCACGCGATGAACGTCACCCGCGCCAGCGTGCGCGACGG
>JAMFST010001230.1 GCA_026225435.1 Labilithrix luteola | reverse complement strand
GGGCGCCATGCGGTCGTCTGTGCGTCGAGCCGCGGGCTCGGCAAGGCCTGCGCACGCGCTCTCGCCGAGGCGGGCTGCATCGTCGTGGTGAACGGCCGGGACGCGCAGGCGCTCGACGCAACGGCGAAGGAGATCGCCAGCGCCACCGGCGCCCAGGTGATCCCCGTGCTCGCCGACGTCGGCACCAAGGAGGGGCGCGCGCAGCTCCTGGCCGCGGTGCCACACGTCGACATCCTGGTGAACAACAACGGCGGACCGCCCTTCCGTCGCTTCGCCGATCTGACCCACGAGGGGATCGCCGCGGGGCTCGAGGGGAACCTGATCACGCCCGTGGAGCTGGTCCAGGCGGTGCTCCCGGGGATGGTCGAGCGGCGCTTCGGTCGCATCGTCAGCATCACGTCGTCTTCGGTGAAGGCGCCGGTCGCGGGGCTCGATCTGTCGAGCGGTGCGCGCGCGGGGCTCACCGCGATGCTCGCGGGCGTGGCGCGCGAGGTCGTCCACGCCAACGTGACGATCAACTTCGTCCTCCCCGGCCGCATCGCCACCGACCGGATCGACGCGATGATCACCGACATCTCCACGCGGAGGAACATCACCCGCGAGGCGGCCAGGACCGAGATCGAGGAGGCCATCCCGGCCAGGCGCCTCGGCCAGCCCGACGAGCTCGGGGCGGCCTGCGCCTTCCTGTGCAGCGCCAGCGCCGGCTACATCACCGGCCAGAGCCTCCTCATCGACGGCGGGCAATACCCGGGGACGATGTGACCGAAGATGGACCGTTCACGCTGGATCGCCTGACTAGGCTGTCGCGCTTCCCGGTCGGGCGCCGGCGAACAGTCTGGCGCGATCTTTCCGCCTGATCCGGGACGCCGGCCGCGGATCTCCTCGTCGGCACGCGTCTTTGCATAGGAGGGAGCATGGCTCTCCCCCGCCCCTCGCTCGCCGCGATGGTCGCCCTCGTCTCGGGCGCCCTCGTGACGGTCGCGAGCCCGGCGTGGGCGCTGCAGCCGCTCGAGGCGTTCCTGGCGGCGGCGAAGGACCACAACCCGGACGTGCGCGTCGCCAAGGCGATGGCCGAGCAGCGCGACGCCGAGGTGGACGTGGCGACCGGCGGCCTGCTCCCGTCGCTCACCGCGCGCGGCGTCTACACGCGCAACCAGTACGACTCGACCATCCCGCGCAAGTACCTCGATCCGAACTTCGACCCGACCAAGCCGGGCGCCGACACCACCATCCTCTCCATCGTGCCGACCGACCAGCTCGACGCCTACGCGCGGCTGTCGGTTCCGCTGGTGGACGTCGGCGGCTGGGAGCGGCGCTCGGCGGCGAAGTCGAGCTGGCAGGCGTCGATCGCCGAGCAGGCCGCGGTCGGCAACGACGTCGCGCGCCAGGTGACCCGTCGCTACTACCAGCTGCTCGCCGACGAGTCGGTGCTCCGCTCGGCGAAGCGGAACCTGGAGGTGTCGCAGCAGAACATCCAGATCGCCCGCACGCGCAAGCAGGGCGGGACCGCCTCGGTGCTCGACGTGCAGCGCTCGACGGCGAGCATGGCGCTGGCGCAGCAGGACGTGGCCTCGGCGACGCTCTCGGTGGCGACCGGCCGCCGCGCGCTCGAGACGCTCAGCGGCGTGATGCCCGAGGAGGCGGACACCTTCCCGATGGACGATCTGCACGACGAAGGTGCGATCGGCAACTGGACCGGATCGATCGAGAAGATCCCGTCGGTGGTGAGCGCCGCGGCCAGCGCCGAGGCGGCCGACGCCAGCGCCAGCGCAGCGACGGCGGCCTGGCTGCCGACGATCACCGCCAACGCGCAGGAGCGGGTCACCAACGCGCCCGGCTTCGCGCTCAACACCGCGTACTACGCGCTCGACGTCACTGCGACGTGGCGCCTCGACGCGCAGATCCCGGCCAACCAGCGGGCCCAGCGCGCCGCCGCCGACGCCGCCGCAGCACGTGCCGACAAGACCAAGCGCCTCGCCGAGGACGCCATCTTCGAGGACTGGTACCAGGTGCGCGCCGCCATCGACCGCGCCCGCGCCGCCCGTGCGCAGCTGGCCGCCGCCACCAGCGCCGCCGATCTCACCCGCGACCGCTTCGGCGGAGGAATGCAGACCGAGCTCGAGGTCCTGCAATCGCAACAGGAGGCGTTCCGCGCGGACGTCAGTCGCATCGAGGCCGACGCCGACCTCGCCTACGCCCGCGCCGCGCTGCGCCTCGACTCTGCCTCGATGTCACGGGAGACCCACGAATGACGAGCCGGTCACGTACCTCAGTTGCCCCCCCTCCGCCCGAGCCGGCCGGGTTCGGCCTGGTCACGCCGGTGGCCGCGCTCATCGCGCTCGTCGCCTGGGTGCTCCTGTCGACCGGCTGCCAGCGCGAGGCGACGCCCGAGGAAGACACGAGCGCCGCCAACGACGTCAGCATCCAGTCGGCGACGATGCGCCGCGTGCCGAAGCAGCTGACCGTGACGGGCGTGCTCCAGGCCGAGCAGCGCACCGATCTGGCCGCCAACGCCACCGGCCGGGTGACCGCGGTG
>JAMFST010000142.1 GCA_026225435.1 Labilithrix luteola | reverse complement strand
GGGGTAAAAAACCCCCCTCCAACCCCCCCGCGCGGTGGTGAGCCCCCCCGGCGCCGATCTCGCAGACCACGTGCGGGGAGCGCCGGGGCCCCCCCCCCGCCACGCCCGCCCACCCCACCCCGGGCTGGGCGACGTGGTCAACGTGGGGCTCATCCCCGACTGCGCGATGCACGTCTCGCGCACCGCCGACGGCGGCCCGCTCTCGCTGTACACGCCGGCGGCGACCTGCGACTGCTTCTTCGCCAGCAAGATCCCCGGCGCAGTTGCCGGCGCCACGCCGGCCGGTTGCACCACCTGCACCACCGACGCCGAGTGCACCGCCAGCGGGCCCGGGACCGCCACCTGCCAGCACGGCTTCTGCGAGGGGCACTGAGATGCGGCGCACGCGAGCCCTCTTCGCCGCCGCGGTCAGCCTGGCGGTCGTCGCCGCGGCGGTCGCCTGCACGTCGAGCAACGACGGCACGGCGACCACCCCGCCCGGCACCGACGCAGGCCCGGGCGTGCACCTCGACGCCGCGCCGAGCGGTGACGCGGCCTACCCGGCGTGCGTCACCAACCCCCAGACCTACCTCGACATCATCAACGCGTGCACCGACGCGCAGGCGGTCGACAAGCAGGACGACCTCTCGGTCATGAACCTGCCCGACGGCGGCCTGCGCCCGCTCCCGTAGAGCGGCCTCTCAGTCACGGCGGCGGCGACGGGCGAACGCGAGACCGACGATCGCCACGCCGGCGAACATGGCGCCGTCGCTGTTGTCGTTTCCGGTGGTCGAGCAGCCGCTGACGCTGACCGACCCCTCGGCCGAGCAGCTGTCGCCGGTGCACGACGCGTCGCCACTGGCGCTGACCTGGATGTTCAGATCCTTTTCGATCTGGTCGACGCAGGAGTCGAGGTCGTCACCGACGTTGACGTAGTTGCCGTTGCAGAACAGCGCCCCCTTGGGGGCAGAGCACTGGGCGGTGCAGCCGCCGGTGAGGTCCGCTTCGCACTTGGCGTAGCCGCTCTCCTGGCACTTCACGTCGCAGTCGAGGTTGGCCTTGGCGGTGCAGCTGCCCTGGCAGGAGGCCGAGCACTTGGCCTCGCAGGTCGCCGAGGGCGCCGTCGCGGTGCAGCTCGCGCTGCAGCGGGTGTTGCAGCTCGCCTGGCAGGAGGCGGTGCACTGCGACTGGTTGGAGTCGCTGGCGCACTCGGCGGTGCAGTCCCCCTGGCAGGTGGTGGTGCAGTCGGCGTTGCAGTCGAGCGAGCCGGGATCGGCGGTGCAGTTGCCCATGCAGCTCGCCTCGCAGGAGCCGCTGCAGTCGACGTCGACGTCGGCGGTACAGCCGCCGCTGCAGGAGACCTCGAGCGAGGCCGAGCAGGCGAGCTGGAAGTTGATCGGTGTGCAGTCGACCGTGCAGCCGCCGCTCGTCTCGAGCTTGCAACTGACGTCGGTGCCGTCGAGGAAGATGTCCCCGCAGGACGACAGGCTATCGGCGCGCGCGTCGCGTCCGGGCAAGACGATGGCCGCGAAGGCGGCGAGCACGAGAGAAAGAAGGGAAAAGCGATTGCGGAAGTTCCAAGGCATGGGTGCGACTCCTCTTGACCCAACCGTAACATGCAGCAACACGCACGAAGGATCTTGAGAACTGCGTGACGCGGCGCGACCATCGCCCCCTGTACGCGCTTGTGTGCTGGCGCCCGCTCCGGACAAATGAACACATCACTGTCGGCGATCTCGGGGTGGCTGGCCGTCGGGTCCTTCGTCGCCGGCGCCTGCGTGCCGCTGGTTCACCGCCTCAAGGTGGGCCGCCGCGCGTCGCCGGATTCGCGGGCCATCGGTGCGCACGTCGTCCTCGGCGTGACCACCGCGGTCATCGCGCTCGGTCACACCATCTGCATCCTGCCGGAGATGGGCTCGCCCGAGGCGGTCGCCGGCGGCACGCTGGCCATCGCGCCGGGGGTGCTCGCCTTCTTCCTCCTCTTCGCCCACGTGGGCGTCGGCTCCCGCCTGCGTGACCGCGCGCTCCGCACCCGGCCGAAGACGCGGCGCACGCACCTGATCCTGGCGAGCGCGATCGCCGTCTGCGTGATCGTGCACGTCGTCGGGCTGCACGAGTGACGGCCGGCAAGCGAAGGCGGCGCTCGACGAGCTGGTGTGGTGGGCCTGGCGCTGCGCTAGCGATGCGCCGGAGGCTTCGCCGGCGACCTCGGGGCTGGCGTTGCCGGAGGCGCTGCGGGCGCGCGCGGAGCCGGCGCGACCGGCGGCGTCGGGACGACCTTGGCGGGCTTCGCCGGCGCGTCGTCGTCCTGCCCCACGATGTAGAACGCCGTCCCCGCCGCCCAGCCGAGCAAGGCGATGACCGCCACCCCGGTGAGCACGGCCCACAGGAGCTTCTCCTTGGCGCGCGTCTTCAGCGCCGCGTCGAACGTGTGCTGGTCGGTACGCGCGGGATCGAGGCCGGGACGGAGATCGAGCCCGATGATGTTCTCCGCGCCGCAGTAGGCGCACGGCGCGACGCCTCCGGTACCGGCGTGCGGCAGCGGCCCCTGGCAGCGACGGCAGCGCGACGGCTCGCCGTCCCGACGGGGCGCGAGCGCACCGAAGCCGAGCGTCAGCATCTGCAAGGCGCCGCGATCGGCCAGCCGCCCGCGCGCGAGGAAGAAGCCGCCGAGCACCGCCGCCAGCGGCAGTGCGAGGAAGAGCGCATCGAGCAGCTGGAACCCGTCGCCGAGCACGCGGTACGCGATGATCCCCCAGCCGACCGGCCAGGCGGCGAACATGAGCAGGGTGAAGACCAGCAGCCACCCGTTGCTCCGCGTCGCCCGCGGCTGGTCGCGCAGCTTGGCGATCATCTTCGCCGTCGTCTCGCGGCTCTGGGCCATCGCCTTCACCCCCGCGGCCTGCTGCCGGAGCTGCGGCGGCATGGGGATGGCGGTGCGGCAGTACGCGCAGGTCACCGCCGGCGCGTCGTCGGGCACGGCGGGACCACCGCAGGCGTGGCACACGAGGATCTGCTGCGCGATGACCGGCGCCTGCTCGACGTAGCGCTGCCCCTGCACCACCGCCTGCATCGACGCCGCCGCCGCCGCCATCGAGTCGCGCTCGATGGGCCGCTCCGTCTCCGCGACGAGCCGCTTCTGCCCCGCCTGCCACACGTGCAGCCGCCAGATGCGGACCGGCTCGACGGGCGAGTAGATGCGCCGCCCCTTGGTCAGCAGCAGCGTGACGAAGAAGAGGAAGATGCGCCACAACGTCAGCCGGCGCGCCGAGGTGTCCTCGATCTGCGCGAACGGCGGCTGCAGCTCGCGCCAGCCGATGCGGTGCCCGTGCAGGTAGCCGCCGTCGACGAGGATGCCGTCGGGATAGAGGAGCAGATCGCTCGCCCGCGTCTTCACCGCCGCGATCAGGTGCGTGACGGCGTACACCGTGAGCATCACGCCGGGTAGCGCCACCATCGCGGTGAGCATCACCGCGGCGATCGGCGGCACGTCCTTCTGGACGGCGTTGATGACGCAGTAGACGGCGCCACCGAGGAAGGCGAGGCCGGGAAAGAGCGCCACCGCCGCGCGCGCCGCGCTCCACGTCGCCGTCGTGCCGATCTGCAACGGCAGGCGGGCGAGCGGTGTGGCAGCGGGCGGCGCGAGCTGCGCGGACGGGACAGTCGGGACGGTCGGCTGCAGCGGCGGGTGCGGGAGAGACGGAGTCACGGCTCCGGGGAGGATACGCGGTCGTCAGCGGAGCTGGCGAAAGAAGGCGGCCACGTCGTTGGCGAGGAGCTCCGGCTGCTCCAGCGCCGCGAAGTGCCCGCCGCGCGGCATCACCGTCCAGCGCTCGACGCGCAGGGTGCGCTCGGCCAACGAGCGGGGGAACTGCCCGCCCAGCTCGAAAGGAAACTGCGCCAGGGCGAACGGCGTCGGCGCGGGGGGCGGCGGGACCGTCAGCTTGGCCCGCGCCCGCTCCCAGTACAGATGTACGGACGACCCGATGCTGCGGGTGAACCAGTAGAGCGAGATGTTCGCCAGCATCGCGTCGCGCGCGATGGCGTTCTC
>JAMFST010001229.1 GCA_026225435.1 Labilithrix luteola | reverse complement strand
CGCCTCGTCGCCCGCGCCGCCGGGGCGGATCTTGATCGAGACCTCCGGCGCCGCGTCGCCTGCAGGTGTGCTCCGGGCCATCGCCAGCGGCGGGACTCGCGGCACGCACACGCTCGACGGAGTCGTCACCGTCGTCGACAGCGCGCGCGTCGACGCGCTCGCCGAGCACGATCTCGCGATCGAGCAGATCGGCTACGCCGACATCGTCGTGCTGTCGCGAGGCGGCGGTGGCGACGCGCGCGATCGCGCCCGACGCGCGCACGCCGAGGAGGTCGTCGCCGCGCAGAACGGTGCGGCCATCGTGGTCAGCGCGGCGCGCGGTGAGCTCGAGGACCCCGCTCTCGCCTCGCTCGAAGCGCTGCTCGACCGGCGGCGTGCCGATTTCGCGCCGACGCGCGCGGTCCCGCCGGCACCGGGGCGGCACGTCTACGAGTCGGTCGCGCTCACGCTCGACGGCGTGGTGGATGAGGAGCACTTCGCCGACTTCATGGAGGCGGACGTGGCGCGCTTCGCCGGCCGTATCTTTCGCACCAAGGGGATCCTCGCGGTCGACGGCCTGGCGGAGCGGATGATCGTGCAGGGGGTCGCCGACCTCGTCGAGGTGACCTTCGGCGAGCCCTGGGGAGATACCCCGCGCACGAGTCGGTTCGTCGTCGTCGGCTACGCGCTCGATCGCGACGCGCTGGAGAGCGCCTTCCGCGCCTGCGCGGTGCACGACAGCTCGTAGCCGAGGGGAGGGTGGGCCGTGCAGGACAGCCAAGACGGGCGAGCTCCGCCGCCGTCGCGCGATTTCGTCACCGGTCGATTTCCTGCGACGGGTCGGCTAACTTTCCGTCTTCTTCCGCATGACGCGCACCTCTCCCTCCCTCGGACTACGTCTCGCCTCCTCGTTTGCCGTCGCGGCCCTGGCCGCGCTCCCGCTCGCGGGCTGCTCGGGCGGCGGCTCCGACGCCACGTCGACAGCGTCCGACGAGCAGGCGGCGCTCTCGACGATCCCCAAGGCGGACCAGCCGTCGGTCATCGCTGCGCTCGAGTGGTTCGACTACTTCAAGGAGAACTACCCGGATCTCTACGTCGCCTCGACCCCCGACCAGGCCGACGCGCGCCCCTGGCTGGATGGCTTCGACCCGACGTCCGACGATGTCTTTGCCCACAACGAGCTCGACTACCCGGGCGTGTCGCCGCAGACGCTCCTCGCGCTGATGGTCGAAGGGCAGTCCAACCGCTACTACGCGAACTCCAGCGCCGCGACCGACTGCTCCTCGGGCGCGCAGGTCACCCTCACGCTGGGCGAGAGCTACTGCTGGACCACCTTCGGCTCGGTCCAGCACATGACCATCATGGAGCTCGTCGACGATCCGAGCGAGTCGGTCATCGCCTGGGAAGGCGGCACCACCGGCGTGACCTCGTACCACCGCTGGATCTTCCGCCAGACCGACAGCGGCACGCACGCCATCACCGAGGAGTGCGAGCGCGGTCTCTTGCCCGACCTAGGCTTCTACAGCGACCGCATGAACCCCTCGCTGCACACCGGCCACCAGCTGTGGCTCGAGGGGATGCAGAGCTTCCTCGCAGCGAACGCTTCGCCCTGAATCGCGCTCGTCAGAACTCGAGCAGGCCGGCGGTGAGCTTGCCGAGCAACTTCGGGGCGAGCTTCACGGTGTCCGGAGCGAACATCCCGATGCCCCCCTGCCGCAAGATCGTGGTGCGGAGGTAGGTCAACAGCCTGACGGGCTCCCCCGATGCGGGGTCGCGCATCGGCTTCTCCTCCCAGACGAAGGTGGGGTCGAAGCACGGCTTGGCCTCCAAGTAGAAGGCACCGACACCCCCCATCTCGAACTTCAACAGGGGGTCGAGGAAGGCGAAGAGCTGCCCTTCCGCGCCGTCGAGGTTCTCTTCGTCGATGGCCTCCTCGATGGAAGCGATCGCGATCGGGTCGAGCGCGTCCTCGTCCTCGGGCCAGGGAGCGCCGGGTGGACTCTCGACGAAGTTCACGAATCCGAGCTCGTGATAAAACGCGCGCAGCGTGGCCGGGAGCGGGCCGCGCTGAGCCTCCAACCGTGACACCGATGCGCGAGCTGCGCCCCGTTGTCCCAGCGGGTCGGCGAGGGTGAATCCTTCCGCTCGCCAGCGCTCGGCCAGGGTCTCCAGGTTCTCGCGCACCCGCTTCATCAGCAGGCGCGCCACTGCATCGTGCGCCGGGCGGGGCGTTGCCTCGTCGGTGAGCTCGCGGCAGACGGCAGCGTGCTCCCCGGCCCGGTAACGCTCGAACTCGTTCATGTCCGGTTCGTCACTTCGAGACGCTGTACGAGTACGGCAGGCCGACCACTTCGTCGCCCGATGCGGTGGTGTCCGCGGCGTTGTAGGTGTCGATGTACACGTAGCCGCTGACGGTGGTGCCGGCGAGCGAGGCGGCCGGGTTGAACGTCAGGTTGATCGTGCCGCTGGCGCCGGCGGCGAGGACGAGGGGCTTGTACGTCTCGGTGCCGGTGAGCTGGTCGACCCAGGTGTCACCGGTGTCGCTGGTGACCGTCGGGTCGAACGACTGGATGCGCGCCGCGGTGGCGGTGGTGATGTTCTCCACCGGCTCGCCGCCCGCACCGAACGGACCGACCTCGGCCGGGAGGAGGTACCAGGAGCCGAACTGGAGCTCCGGGGCAGAGACGCTGGCGACGACGCTGTCCGGCGTGGTGACCTTGGCGAGGAGGTCCATCCCGGTGAAGGTCTGGACGTCCATGCCGATCGGCACCGAGGAGCTGGCGGTGAAGGTGAGGTTCGTGGTGCGCGGCGGGACGACGGTGAAGCCGCAGTAGCCGGGCATCGTGGTGACCGTCGCGGTGCAGGGCGGCGTCGGCAGGCTGACGATCGAGTGACCGTTGGTGCGCGCGTCGGCGAAGAAGGCGTTGGCGGAGGCGCCGCTGTTGGTCAGCGTGACGGGGACGGTGACGGCGGTGCCGGCGGTAAGCATCGTGCCGCTCGGCATCCCCTTGGCCGAGACGAGCACGCTGTTGAAGGCGATGCGGCCGCTGAAGGGGATCGAGGTGGACTTGCCCGAGGTCTGCGGCTCGCTGAGGACGAACTGCCAGCGGCCGGCCTGCGGCGCCGAGCGGAACATCTGCAGCGTGCCGGTGCGCGCGCCGGTCAGGTCGACGTTGCTCAGGGTGCTGAGGATCATCCCGGCGGGGGAGACGAGGTAGCCGGTGAGCGAGACGCCGCTGTCCGGCAGGTTGAGCGTGAGCCCCATGTTGTGCACGCCGCTCGGCACGTCGAAGGCGAAGGTCTGCGTCGGCGAGACGCCGGCGCGGCCGTTGCCGCCGGTGAGGGCGCCGGCGAAGGTGCCGCCGGTCGACCCGACCGGGATGAGCGCGCGGACGGTGAAGGGGACGCTGGAGACGATGTCGCCCGACTCGGAGTCGGCGAGCCGCAGCGCGGCGGCGAAGTCACCGGGGACGCTCGGCGCGTCGATGGTCGCGGAGACCTGCGCCGACGCGCCCGGGGCGATGGTCACGCTGGCGGGGCTGACCGAGCCGGCGCTGACGAAGTTCTCGACCGACCAGCTGAACGAAACCGGACCGGAGTAGCTGCTCGCGACGCCGACGGCGGAGGTGCGCACGAACGCCGTCCACTGCCCGGCGGCCGGCTTGACGACGTCGACGTGGCCGTAGCCCTGCCCGGTGCCCTGCGGAACCGAGTAGGCGATCTGCTTGCCGGACGGGTCGTTCAGCTGCAGCGCCACGAAGGTCTGCGCGCCGGTGACGACCGGCCAGGCGACCGCCACGTCGAGGTGATCGGCGGCGGCGGGGACGGTGAAGGTCTGCGTCACGTAGGGGCGCGGGCCGCCGTTGGAGGCGATGAACGTCGGCGCGGTCGCCGGATCGAGCGCCAGGCTGAGCGACTGGCCCGTGGTCGCCGCGCCCAGGGCCTGCAGCGCCGGGGTGAGGGTCACCGCGGCGGCGCCGGTGTTGGTGATGCTGAAGGTCTGTGCGGTCTTCGCGTTCGGGGCCGACTCGATGTTGGCCGCCGTGGGCGACGAGACGAGGCCGCCGGCGCGCGGAGCCGGCGCGCCATTGGCGTCGGCGATGGAGAGCGCGGTGTTGACCGCGGTGAGCGCGTCGAGGAGGCCCGAGCCCTGCTGCGCCGGCGAGGCGCCGAGATCGGTCGCCGAGCCGGTGATGATGCTCTTCACGAGCGCCGGGGAGGGCGTCGCCCCGCCGTGGGTGCTGCGGTAGGCCTGGATCACGAGCGCCGCGGCGCCGGAGGTGAGCGGAGCGGCCTCGCTGGTGCCGCCGAACGCCTGCACCGCGGTGCCGTTGCCGTTGAAGTCGGTGCACTCGGTGAAGAGCGTCGCGTTGGTGGAGCAGAGCGCCCAGCCGAGGTCACCGGGGGCGACCAGGTCCGGCGTGCGCGGCCCGCTCTGGGCGAAGCCGCCGGAGCTGAGCGAGGAGATGTTGTTGCTCACGTAGCCGTTCGACAGCGGGTACATGCCGTCGTTGGTCTG
>JAMFST010001228.1 GCA_026225435.1 Labilithrix luteola | reverse complement strand
CGCGGCGGCGCTCGCGGTCTGGGTCGCGGGGGCGGTGGGCGCGCTCGCCGGCGCGCTCACGCTGGCCGAGCTCGCGGCATCGATGCCGCGGACCGGTGGCCTGTACGAAGTGTTGCGACGCGCCTACGGCGAGCGCGTCGCCTTCGTCTACGGCTGGGCGAAGCTGACGCTGCTGGTGCCGGCGTCGGTCGGCAGCTTCGCCAAGCTGGCCGCGGAGTCGACCGTCGCGCTCCTCGGTCTGCCGGCGCTCGCGTGGCGCGACACCGCGGTGACGCTCGGCTACCTCCTGCTCTTCGCCGCGGCGAACGTCATCGGGGTGCGGCGAACCGCCGTGCAGCAAGCCGCGGTGACCGTCGCGAAGTACCTCGGCGTCGCCTTCCTCGCTTTCCTCGGTCTGGTGCTCGTGCCCCACGGCGAGGTGCCGCTGCCTTCTCCTGCACCGGCCTTCGCCACGGTGCCGACCGTGTCCGGCTGCGCGGCGGCGCTCGTCGCGGCGATGTGGGCGTACGACGGCTGGGCCGATCTCACCAGCCTCTCCGGCGAGATCCGCGATCCGGGGCGCACCTTGCCGCGCGCGCTCATCGCCGGGACGCTGGGAATCGCGGCGGTCTACCTGGCGACCAACCTCGGCTACGCGCGGGCGCTCGGTCTCGAGGGGTTGCGGCGCTCGACCAGCGGCGACCACATGGCGGCCACCAACGTGGCCACGTTGACGCTGGGGAGCTCGGGCCGCCACCTGCTCGCCGGCATCATCGTCGTCTGCAGCGTCGGCGGCGGGATGACCTCGCTCCTCACCAGCTCGCGCGTCTTCGTACCGCTCGGCACCGACGGCCTCTTCCTCCGCGCGCTGGGCGTCGTCTCGCCACGGACCTTCGTCCCGGTGCGCGCGGTCGTCACCGGCACGGTGCTCGCCGGGCTCTTCGTCACCGTCCGCTCGTTCGAGCAGCTCACCGAGGGGTTCGTCGTCGGCTACTTCCCCTTCTACGTACTGGCGATGATCGCGGTGCCGATTCTCCGGCGGCGCGAGCCGGACCTGCCGCGCCCCTACCGCATCCCGCTCTACCCGCTGCCGCCGCTGCTCTTCCTCGTCGGCGCCGCGGTGCTCTTCTGGGGCGCGCTCTCGGCGGCGGACCGCACCGCGTGGATCGCCTTCGGCGTTCTCTTTCTCGGCGTGCCCGTCGGCTGGGCGTGGCGGCGGTGGCCAGGTTGGCGCGCGTGAGGTTCGCCTGGCTGAGATTGGCCTTCTCGAGGTTCGCCCCCTCGAGGTCCGACTCGCTCAGGTCGAGGGTCGTCCTGGCGGTCGGAGGGGCTGGCATGGCCGGGTGCGGAGCGGCAGCGCAGGGATGGTCGCCTTCCCCACCGAGACCGGCGTCATCGGGTACTTCACCGACACCTATTACCTCGAAGGCATGAGCTACCGGCCGATGGGCGCGGCCTTCGACATCATCGCGCACGAGTACACGCACGCGGTCTCGCAAATGCAGCTGGAGCGACCCCACTTGGGCTAATCGCAGGTGAGCTTCGTCGGGTCGCAGGTGTCCTCGTCCGGGCAGTCGGAGGACGTGAGGCACTCGACGCACTTG
>JAMFST010001227.1 GCA_026225435.1 Labilithrix luteola | reverse complement strand
GGCCTTTTGCGTCAGGCGAGGTGAGAGAGAGGCAACGCCCGGAACGCGATCAGAACAGCTTGGAAAACAGGAAATACAGGCAACCCGACAGGATCATGGCGGCCGGCAACGTCAGCACCCAGGCGAGCGCGATGTTGCGGATGGTGGACATCTGCAGCCCGGACTTCTGGGCCGCCATCGTCCCGGCGATGCCCGACGAGAGCACGTGCGTGGTCGACACCGGCAGACCGAAGGCGCTCGACACCCCGATGGTGCCCATCGCCACCAGCTCGGCGCTCGCCCCCTGCGCGTAGGTCAGGTGGCTCTTGCCGATCTTCTCGCCCACCGTCACCACGATGCGCTTCCAGCCGATCATCGTCCCCAGGCCGAGCGCGATGGCGATCACCACCATCACCCAGCGCGGCGAGTAGTCGGTCGCGTTGCGCAGCTCGGCGCGCTTGGACTTCAGCTCCGCCAGCGTCGTCGGGTCGATGGCGGCGCTCTTCGCCAGCTTGTCGATCTGCGCGTCGACGCGGATGATCTTGCTCCGCACCTCGAAGCGCTCGGCGGCCGGGATCTCGTCCATGTTCTTCTTGCCACGAAAGGCGGCGCGGATGCTGGCGAGGTCGTCGACCACCTTCTGCGCGTCGGAGCTCTCGGCACGCATCGGCGCGTTGGCCGCCATCTGCTCGTCTCCGCCGAAGTGGTCGCGCGTGGAGCGGCTCAGATCGGCCGCCACCTGCGCCGTCTTGCCCATCTGGAACTCGTCGTAGCCGCGGTTGAGCGCGTAGTCGGCCGGCAACAGGCCGATGAGGATCAGCATCACCAGCCCGATCCCCTTCTGCCCGTCGTTCGACCCGTGCGCGTAGCTCACGCCGGTGCAGGTCACGATGAGCAGGCTGCGGATCCACCCCGGCGGCTTCTTCCCCTCCTCGGCGGCCGCCTCGTGCAGCTCCTTCGCCGGGAGGAGCTTGCGCGACAGCGCGAGCACGCTGGCGGCCAGCGCGAAGCCGATGAGCGGCGAGATGACCAGCGACAGCCCGATCTCGCGCACCTTGATCCAGTTCACCCCGTCCCCGAAGACGTGTCCGGGGAGGAGCGAGTTGGCCAGCCCCACGCCGACGATGGCGCCGATGAGCGTGTGCGAGCTCGAGGCGGGCAGACCGAAGTACCAGGTGCCTAGGTTCCAGATGATCGCGCCGAGCAGCAGCGCGAGAACCATCGCGAGCCCCGCGCCGCTTCCTCCGGAGGCGAGCAGCTCGACGGGCAGCAGCTTGAGGATGCCCATGGCGACGGCGATGCCGCCGGTGAGCACCCCGAGCAGGTTGAACAACCCGCTCCACATCACCGCGTGCACCGGCTTGAGCGACTTCGTGTAGATGACCGTCGCCACCGCGTTGGCCGTGTCGTGGAAGCCGTTCACGAACTCGAAGCCGAGCGCCACGAGGAGCGCCAGGCCGAGAAGAACGACGCCGCCGGCCGCGATGGGTGTCTGGAAGAGCGAGCTCACTCCCGCAGATGTAAGGGCCCAACCGGCCCGCGAGGTGGCGGACCGGTGACGCGTCTGTGACGTCGAGCTGGGCCTTGATTTACCGGATCACGCGCCCCTCAGGCGCTCACTCCACCGGCCGCGCGCAGCGGAAGCCCGCCTTGCCGTACTGGGTCTGCATGGGCTCGCCGTATCCGTCCTGCTGAACGCCGTGGACTTCCCACGAGCCGCCGTTCCACGGGACGGGCGGCATGTTGGCGCCGCGGGTGTAGCCGCACGACGGCGTCACGCCCTGGACGTTCACGTTGCGGATGCAGGTGTAGGGCACCGGACAGGAGGTCCCGGCGATCGAGATCCCTTCGGAGGTGTCGCAAAAGCTGTTGGCGCTGCTCGTCAGGTCGCTGATGGCCTCGAACTCCATCAAGTTCGCGGCCATGTCGAACCACGGGTCCCCCGCGTACACGCCGGTGGCGGTGAGCGCCGTGACGTCCTTGACGAACCGACCCGGCGCCGCGATGTACGGCGTGTTGTCGTAGCCGTCGGTGGTGGTGTCGATGATCGACTCGAAGGAAAGAGGGCCGGTAGCCGGGTTGCTCGGGTTGCCGGCGCTGTCGCCGTTGGACGCCGGTAGTGATAGAAGAACGACTCGCCGCTCGGCAGATCGCTGTCGCCGTTGAGGTTGTCGATCGTCCACGCGGTGATCGCCGTGCCTGCCGGCGGCGCGCCGATGTCCCGGTAGGTGCGGCTCGCGTTGGTGCCCCACGGGTACTGCGCGCCACCCCACACGTGGTCGTACTCCGCGCGCGTCGGGATGGCGCCGCCGTCCCAGGCGCAGAAGGCAACGCTCATCCAGTAGGGGACGCAGTTCTGCGGCTTCACGTCGTAGTAGTCCTGCGTGAAGGCGCGCGGCGGCGAGCCGACCGCGTTGGCGCCGTCGGCCTTATCGAACCAGTAGGTGCTGGCGGCGTACTGGCCGGCGCCCATGTAGCAACCTTGGTAGGGGCTGGGCACGCCGTCGTCCATGCTGGTGGCGCCGAGCTGATAGGCGAGGCTGAGTGTGCCCGTCAGCGCCGTCGGGAACAGCGTGCGCGTGTCGGTCGTGCCGTTCGCGCCCGTCGGGAACTGCGCGGCCATCGTCTTGCCGGCGGTGGTGTTCGCCGTGATCTGCGCGTCGACCCATTTCTGGATGTTGTAGGTACCCCCTTCGAGCGCGCTCACGGCCTCGACGAACTGGCGCATGCGCCCGGCGGTCACCTCGTACTTGTCGAGACGGATGGTCTTGTTCTCGGCGGGGATGTTCACGTCGAGCGACTTGCAGCAGCTCTCGAGCACCGTGCCCGCCGTCGCGTCCGTCGCTTCCACCGAACCGCAGGTGTCGATGCCGGCGAGCAGGCCGGCGCCGTGCGTGTTGGCCACGCCCACCGCGTCCGCCGCCTTGGTGCCGGAGGTGACTGCCTGCACCGAGATGTCGTGGATGATGCTCGCCTTGGCCGCGGCCGGGATCGAGCACGACTGCCCGTCGACGCACTGCTTGCGCGTGGTGTTGCAGTAGGTCGACTGGCAATCGGCGGCGGCGCCGCAGACGCTGATCTTCTTCGTCGTCGCGTTCACGTCGGGGCACGCCGGCGCCGAGGTCTTCTCCCCGGTGCCGCTGGAACCGCAGTCCACGTCGGACTCGTTCCCGTTCTTCAGCCCGTCGGTGCTCGTCGGCGCGTTGCACGCCTTCGACGTCGTGTTGCAGCTCAGGCTCG
>JAMFST010001226.1 GCA_026225435.1 Labilithrix luteola | reverse complement strand
TGTTCACGCCGGAGCTCGCCGACGAGTTCGGCGCCGTGTACTTCCGTACGGTCATCGGCATCAACCTCTGAGACGGCTCACGCCGCGCGCAAGATCCGCTTCACGCTCGCGGCGATGAAGTCGGCCTGCACGGTCACGGTCTCGCCGCCGCCGCGCAGGCAGAGCAGCACGTTGCTTCCGTCGACGTCGACCGAGCGGACGGTGACCTCGGAGCGCATCTCGTCGACCCGGCTCTTGGCCGAGGCCTGCTCGGTGGCGGAGCGGACCTCGTCCTGCATCAGCAGCGGAGCGTAGGCGGCGAGCTCCTCGCAGGCGGCCCAGGAGCCAGCGCCGGCGACGACCACGCCGGACGGGTCGGCGAGCACGATGGTCTCGAGGTCCCCCTCGGAGCGCGCCAGCGAGAGCTGGTAATGCAGCGCGACCAGCGGGTCCGAGCTGCGCTTCTTGCGACGATCCGTGGCGCTGCTCTCGGTGGTCTCGGTGCTCATGTGGGCAGAATCGGACTGCCCATTCGGCCGGGCCAAGTTTGTGGTCGGCGTGATAACCGTGGAGGCCATGGGAAACGTCGCCCACGCCGGGTTCGCCTGTACCTTTCCGCAAGAGCTATATGCCCGCCGTCGCGCGGCTTTTCTCGACGCGATCGTGCGTGAACGGGGCGGCAGTGCCGACGCCGTCGCCATCTTCGCCTCCGCGCCGGTGTACACGCGCAACAACGACGTCGACCACGACTACCGGCAGGACTCCGACCTCTTCTACCTGACCGGCTTCTCCGAGCCGGACAGCGTGCTCGTCCTCACCGCCAAGGACCGCAAGGCCACCCTCTTCGTCCGCCCGCGGGACAAGGAGCGCGAGACCTGGGACGGGCTGCGCGCCGGCGTCGACGGCGCCAAGGCCGACTTCGGGGCCGACGTGGCCCACGTCGTCGCCGACCTGCCGATCGAGCTCCCCAAGCTGCTCGAGAACAACGCGCGCCTCTACTACCGCCTCGGGCGGGACCGCGCCTTCGACGACAAGGTGTTCGCCGCGCTCGACCGCACCCGGGCGCGCGCGCGCATGGGGGTGAGCTGGCCCGTCGACATCTGCGATCCCTCGCCCGCGCTTCACGAGATGCGCCTCATCAAGGGCTCCGAGGACCTCGACGCGATGCGCGCCGCAGCGAAGATCACCGCCGACGCGCACGTCCGCGCGATGGCCGAGACCAAGCCGGGGATGCGCGAGTTCCAGGTGGACGCGCTGCTGATGGAGACCTTCCGCCGCGAGGGCTCGGAGCGTACCGCCTACGCCAACATCGTCGGCTCGGGGGAGAACGCGACCATCCTCCACTACCGCGCGGGCAACCGGCAGGTGCAGGACAACGAGCTGGTGCTCATCGATGCCGGCTGCGAGTACGGCTACTTCGCCAGCGACGTCACCCGCACCTTCCCGGCGAACGGCAAGTTCACCAAGGAGCAGCGGGCGATCTACGAGCTGGTGCTCGAGGCGCAGGAGGCGGGGCTGGCCGCGTCGGTCACCGGCTCGACGCTCGACGGGATCCACGACCTGTGCGTGGAGATCATCACCAGGGGGCTGGTGAAGCTCGGGCTCCTCAAGGGCGAGGTCCCGAAGCTCATCGAGGAGGGGGCCTACAAGCCGTTCTACATGCACCGCACCAGCCACTGGCTCGGCATGGATGTGCACGACGTCGGCGGCTACTACGTCGGTGGCAAGGCGCGCCCGCTCGCGCCCGGCATGGTGCTCACCGTGGAGCCGGGGATCTACATCGCCCGCGACGAGGACCGCGTGCCGCCGGAGTGGCGCGGGATCGGCGTGCGCATCGAGGACGACATCCTCGTCACCGAGCAGGGCTACGAGAACATGACGGCGTCGATCCCGAAGACGGTTCAAGAGGTCGAGAGCGCCTGCGCTTGATCGCGGCGGTCGCGCCGATCACGCCGTAGGTCACGACGCCGCCGAGAGCGGCGATCGTGAGGCCGAAGGGGAGCGAGCCGATCGCCCAGTCGAGCATGAGGGACGGGGCGCGCTGGACGATGGTGGCGAGGTCCAGCGGCGCCCAGCTGCCCACGCGCAGGTGGTGCCCCAGCTCGATCTCGACGAAGACGATCGGTGGACGGAGGATCCCGAAGATCGAGGCCTGCGAGGCGACGGCGGCCCACAGGCGGTTCACGCGGAAGAGCGTCGCCAGGGCGAGGGCGATGAAGCAGTGGAAGCCGAGCAGCGGCGAGCAGCAGGCGAAGAGGCCGGCGGCGACGGCCACGCTGATCTGCACGGGCGAGGCGTGCTCGGCGCGCGCGCGCCGGAGCAGATCGAGGAGGCGTCGCCAGGCCGCGGTCATGACGCCGAGAAGTAGAGCACGGCGCGGCGGCGATGCTACGACGAGCGCATGCGCGTCGACGAAGCGCTCGGGCTCTGGCGCGATCACCTGATCCACGAGAAGCGCGCGCCGAAGAATACCACCGACGCGTATCTGCGCGACGTCGGGACGCTGGTGGAGTTTCTCCTTGCCAAGGCGGCGGAGAAGCGCGGCGGCGATGCCGGCCCCGTACCCGAGCTCGCCTCGCTGGAGATCTACGCCCTCCGTGGCTGGCTGGGGCAACTGGCGCGGACGCACGCCCCCTCCTCGGTGGCGCGGAAGATCGCCGCCGTCCGCACCTGGATGCGCTGGCTGCACAAGCGCGGGCACATCACGAAGAACCCGGCGAGCGAGCTGGCGACGCCCAAGGTGCGCCGGCCGATGCCGACGTTCCTCTCGGTGGACGCGGCGAGCGAGGTGATGGAGGCGCCCAGGGACGACGTGCCCGGTCTGCGCGATCGCGCGCTCCTCGAGCTGCTCTACGGCTCCGGTCTGCGCGTGAGCGAGGCGGCGGGGCTCGACCTCGGCGACGTGGAGCTCGCCGGAGCGCGGGTGCGCGTGGTCGGCAAGGGGAACAAGGAGCGGGTCGTGCCGCTCGGGAGCAAGTGCCTCGCCGCGCTGCGGGCGTACCTGGCCGTGCGCGACGAGCTGCGGCCGGGCCCGGGCTCGGGCCCCAACAAAGGAGCGAAGGCACCGCAGGTGCCGGCCAAGGAGCTGCGGGCGCTCTTTCTCTCGCCCCGCGGGCGGCGGCTGGGCGTGCGCGCCATCCAGGAGAAGGTGCACACCTACGGCGCG
>JAMFST010001225.1 GCA_026225435.1 Labilithrix luteola | reverse complement strand
TCCAGAAGCTGCTCGACGATCGCACCCCCTTGCCCGAGCCCCCGGCGGAGGTGGCCGAGATGTACCGGGGGCGCGCGGTGAACATCGCTCTCAGCGGTGCCTTGCACGGAGATACGCAATGCAAATGAAGCTTATGTCCAGATTCACCACGGTGACCGTGGCGGTGCTGTCCCTCGGTGCGGCGCTCGGCGTCACGGGCTTCTCGGAGACGGCGCAGGCGCAGCAGTCGCCGGGCGATGGCTCCGGCGAGGTCACTACCGTGACCGTGTCCGGCGGCAGCCAGACGCTCCTGAAGATCGCGCTGCCGGCGCTCGCGGGCGACAGCACCGTGTCGAGCACGGTCAACGGGACCAGCTCGCGCGACTTCACCCTGTCGAGCCTCTTCCAGGTGCTCAACGCGCAGAGCTTCACCGCCAACCTCGCCGCCGAGGGGGCCAGCATCGATCCGGCCTCGTGGCGCAACGTGGGCGCCGATGGCGTGGTGAAGGGGCTGGCGACGAAGGTGGGGAACAACGTCCACCTCGAGCTCAGCCTGTTCGTCGTCTCGCGCGGCGGCGCGTCGGTGTTGAAGGAGTCCTACGACGTGCAGGAGGGCGGCATCCGCGCCGCCACGCACAAGTTCGACAACGAGGTGGTGAAGTACTTCACCGGGCGCGCCGGCAGCTTCGGCACCCGCCTGGTGTACAGCGCCACCGTCGGCGCCGGGCAGAAGGGGATCTTCGGGATCGACAGCGACGGGCAGGGGGGCGGGCGGCTCAGCGCCGTGTCCAACGTGGCCCTCGCGCCGACCTTCGGGCCGGGCGGCATCTACTACGCCGCCGGCACGCCCGACGGCGCCTACAAGCTCTACAAGGTCGGCAGCCAGGCTCCGGCGGTCACCGAGCCGGGGCTCATCTTCGGCGGCGCGTACGGCGCCGGCAAGCTCGCGCTGGTCATCTCGACCAACGGCGTCAGCGACATCTGGCAGGGGAGCCCGGACGGCTCCGGGATGTCCAAAGTGACGAATGGTGGATTGAACACCCACCCGGCCTACGGCCCCGGCGGCCAGCTGGCCTACGTCTCGTCGCAGGGGGGCAGCCCGCAGATCTACGTCGACGGCAAGCGGGTCAGCTGGCGCGGCTCGTACAACATGGCACCGGTGTGGTGCAACGACCCGGAGGGGACCAAGATCCTCTACATGGGGCGCGACGGCGCCAACTGGGACGTCTTCAGCGTCGACCCAGGCGGGGGGGCGGCCAGCACCAAGCGCCTCACGCAGGACCAGGGGTCCAACACCTACCCGGCCTGCTCGCCGGACGGCCGCACCGTCGCGTTCTTCTCCAGCCGCGGCGGCCTCTTCACGAGCAACCTGGCGGGCCAGAACCAGCAGAAGATCGCCGGCGTGAGCGGCGAGTCCCTCCGCTGGGAAGGCAACTGAGGATCAACCGCCACGTCCAATCGACGATTGATCGGGTCGCAGTGGGAGAGCCGAAGAAGCGAGGACTAGGAACTGTCGGGCTCGCCTTTGCGCTGTACAGCATGGTGGCGGGCGGGCCCTACGGGCTCGAGGAGCTGATCGAAGGGGCGGGGACGAAGCTGGCCCTCGTCGTGTTGCTGGTGACCCCGGTCGTCTGGAGCCTGCCGACGGCGCTCCTCGTCGGGGAGCTCGGGGCGGCGCTGCCCGAGGAGGGAGGGTTCTACGCCTGGGTGCGGCGCGGGCTCGGGCCGTTCTGGGGGTTCGAGGAGGCGTGGCTCTCGCTCGTGGCCAGCGTCTTCGACATGGCCATCTACCCGGCGCTGTTCACCGCCTACGTGGCGCGGCTGTGGCCCGCTGCTGGGGAGCCACACCTGCGCCTCTTGCTCGCCGTGGGGGTCGTCGCGGTGGCCGCCGCCATGAACCTGCGCGGCGCCCGCTCGGTCGGCTCGGCGTCGGTGGTCCTCGGCCTGACGGTGCTCGCGCCGTTCGTGGCCCTGACCGCGTTGCTGGTCTGGCGCGGCAACGCCGACGGCTTCGTCCCGCCGGTCGACGCCTCCGGTGGGGGCGAGACCGCCGAGCACATCGGGCTCGTGGGCGCGCTCCTGGTGTCGATGTGGAACGCCATGGGCTGGGACAACGCGTCCACCATCGCCGCCGAGGTGGAGCGACCGGAGCGGGCCTACCCTCGCGGCGTGGCGCTGGCGCTGCTGCTGGTGACGGTCACCTACCTCGTCCCCGTGGGCGCCATGGCCTGGGCGCACGTCCCCACCGAGTCCTTCTCCACCGGCGCGTGGGTCGACCTGGGGCGCGCGGTCGGCGGCCCGGCGCTGGCGGTGGCCATCGTCGTCGGCGGGATGGTCTGCGGGTACGGGATGCAGAGCGCGCTCTCGCTGTCGTACTCGCGCATCCCGCTCGCGCTCGCCGAGGACGGGTTCCTCCCGCCGATCTTCGGGCGGACCGCCGCGTCGACCGGTGCGCCGGTCATGGCCATCGTGGCCTGCGCGCTCGCCTGGACGCTGTCGCTCGGCCTCGACTTCCAGCGGCTGGTCGCCCTCGACATCCTCCTCTACGGCTCGTCGTTGGCCCTCGAGTTCGTCGCGCTGGTGGCGCTGCGCCGCCGCGAGCCGAGCTCCCGCGCCCGGTGCGCGTGCCCGGCGGGATGACCGGCGCGGTGCTCCTCGGCGTGCTCCCCATGGCGCTGCTGGTGATCGCCGCGGTGAAGAACGCGCACGAGACGCTCCTCGGCGTGAACGCGCTCGCCTTCGGCACCGGCCTCGCCGCGCTGGGGGTGCCGATGTACTTTCTGACGAAGGATCGCTGGCCGCGCGTCGTTCGCGGCGCCGCGCCCCGCCCCGACGTGGTCGGCGAGCCGCGCTGACTCGGGGTCCCGCCGCGGCGGCGCGCCCTTCGTAAAGAAGACGCAGCGATCCGCGCGCGAAACCCGCAGATGCAACGCGATGGCGCGTGCCTTGCTCTGTCGTCCAGGCATGCGACGCCCGATCTCGACGCTCGCAGTGGCCGTCTCGGTCACCGCAGTCGCCTTGGCAGGATGCGCCGCGACGCCGCCGGTGTCGCTGCTCGATCGTGGCTTGCCGACCACGCTCACTCCGGTACGCGCCATCCCTCTCGAGGTGGTGACCCGCTCCACCGCCGTCGACGATCCCTTGCCGGTGCGCGGCAGCGACGTCACCTACGCCGATCTCGAGACTGCCCTCGGCGCATCCATCTCCAGCGCCGCCGCCCCCTGGGCGACCGCGCACCAGGGGCATCGCCCGTCGGGCTGGCAGCTCTCCGTCGAGCTGACCCAGGCCGAGGCGGTGGTCGACGCGCAGCGCCTCATGGTGACCCTCACCGTGCGGGCCACGTTGCGCACCCGTGAGGACGGTACGTTCCTCGGCCAGACGCAGGCCACTTGCCGCGAATCGGGGCTCTTTCCTGCCGATCGCGGCGCGCCGGTGGTGGTCGCCTGCATGTCCCGCGTCGGCCGCGATCTGGCCGGCTGGCTCAACGCCTCCGACGTGGACGCCACCTAGCGCCAAGATTTTTCGCTCTCGTTACTCCAAACATCCATTTCTACACCTCGAGGAGGTGCGTCATGACCAAGTTGAAGCTCGTCGCGTTCGCGTCGCTGGGGCTCTTTGCGCTCGGCAGCACCGGTTGTTACGGGGAGACGATCGAGCCGGGCCACCGCGGCCTGGTGTTCAATCCCAAGAGCGGCGGCCTGGGCCACGAGGTGCTCGGCCCCGGCTATCACAAGACCAGCGCCGGAGGTCGCATCGACGATTTCGACGTGACCTACTCGACCAAGACGGAGGACATGCACGCCCTGTCGAGCGAGGGGCTGGCGGTCGATCTGCGCGTCGCCGTCCGCTACCGGCCCATCGTCGCCGAGCTGTACTTCCTCGATACGGAGATCGGCGCCAACTACTACGACGAGGTCATCGGACCGGAGTTCCGCAGCGCCGCCCGCGGCGTGCTCGCGCGCCACTCGTACGTCGATCTGAACAAGGTGAACGAGAAGGTGGAGGACGAGATCGAGACCGATCTGCGCCGCCGCACCAAGGGAAAGCACCTGGAGATCACCGCGGTGACCCTCGAGCAGGTGGACTACGCGCCGGAGATCGCGACGGCGGTGCGCGCCCGCGTCGCCGGCGAGCAGGAGGCCGCGCGGCAGAAGGCGCAGATGGAGAACGACTCGCTCAAGCGCAAGCTGGAGATCGAGCGCGCCAGCGAGCAGGACAAGCTGCGCACCGAGGCGGAGCTGCGGCAGAAGCAGAACGAGCGCGCCCTCGCTGCCGAGCAGGCGGAGATCGACAAGACCAAGGCGCAGACCGACGCGCAGGTGGCCATCGTGTCCGCCAAGGCGGAGGCGGAGGCCGCGAAGTACCTGGCCAAGGCGGAGACCGAGAAGCACCGCGCGCAGGCGAGCACCATCACGCCGCTGGAGGTGCAGATGCACGCCTACGACGCGCTGGCGCAGCTGGGAGGGAGCGGCACCACGCTCTACCTGGGCGACTTCTCCCACGTGCCGCAGTTCCTCTTCGGCGGGATGACCGTCCCCGGCGCGGGCGCAGCGGCGCGGCCGGCGTCGGTGACGAGGCCGGCTTCGCTCAAGACCTGGGCGACCGCGGAACCGCCCAAGTTCCAGTGAGCTCCCTCGGGTCGCCTACTCGCCGCGCTCTTTGGCTTCCGCCAGCACGCGCTCGATGGTGCGCGTGGTCATCTCGCCGGCGATCATCTCCGGATCGTCGAGCAGCTGCTTGTGCAGCGGCAGGTTGGTGCGGATGCCGCCGACGATGAACTCGTCGAGCGCGCGGCGCATGCGGGCGATCGCCTCGGGGCGGGTCGGCGCATGGACGATCAGCTTCGCCAGGAGAGAGTCGTAGTCCGGCGGGACGCGGAAGCCGCCGTAGACGCCCGAGTCGACGCGCACGCCGGTGCCCCCGGAAGGGGAGTACTCGGTGATGAGACCGGGCCAGGGGGCAAAGGTCTTCGGATCCTCCGCGTTGATGCGGCACTCGATGGAGTGGCCGCGCATGTTCCACTCGCGGGTGTCCGGCAGGTCCAGCTTCTCGCCGGCGGCGGCGCGGATCTGCAGCTGCACCAGATCGAGCCCGGTCACCATCTCGGTCACCGGGTGCTCGACCTGCACGCGGGTGTTCATCTCGAGGAAATACAGGTCCTTCTTCTCGTCCATGAGGAACTCGAGGGTCCCCAGCGAGGTGTAGCCGGTCTCGAGGATCGCCTTGCGGATCACCTCGCCCATCCGCTGGCGCAGCTCCGCGGTCATCGCCGGGCTGGGCGCCTCCTCGATCACCTTCTGGTGCCGGCGCTGCAGCGAGCACTCGCGCTCCCCCAGCGTCCACACGCCGCCGTGCTTGTCGGCGAGCACCTGGAACTCGATGTGGCGCGGCTTCTCGACGAACTTCTCGAGGTACACGTCGGGGTTCTTGAAGCCGACCTCGGCCTCGCGCGTCGCCGCGGCGAAGTTCGAGGCCACCTCGGACGCCTGGCGCACGATGCGCATCCCGCGCCCGCCGCCGCCGCCCGAGGCCTTCATGATGACGGGGAAGCCGACCCGCTCCGCCTCCTGCAGCGCGTGCTCGGCGTTCTGCAGCACCGGGCTCCCGGTGAGGAGCGGCAGCCCGAAGCGCTCGGCGTTTCCGCGGGCGGTGACCTTGTCGCCCCAGGCGCGCATCGCCTCGGGCGTCGGCCCGATGAAGGCGATGTTGCACTTGCCGCAGAGCCGCGCGAACTCGGCGTTCTCCGAGAGGAACCCGTAGCCGGGGTGGATCGCGTCGGCGCCGGTGATCTCCGCGGCGCTGATGATGGCCGGGATGTGGAGGTAGCTCTTGGTGGCCGAGGCGGGGCCGATGCACACGCTCTCGTCGGCGAAGCGGACGTGCAGGGCGCGGCTATCCGCATCCGAGTGCACCGCGACCGTCGCGATGCCCATCTCGCGGCACGCGCGGAGGATGCGCAGCGCGATCTCTCCGCGGTTGGCGATGAGGATCTTCTTGAACATCGCGGGCGGGCTCCTGCGCCTTTATGTCTTCTTGATGCGGAACAGCTTCTGGCCGAACTCCACCGGCTTGCCGTTCTGCGCGTAGACCTCGGTGACGATGCCGCTCACCTCGGACTCGATCTCGTTCATCAGCTTCATCGCCTCGACGATGCACATCGTCTGCCCGGGGCGGACGACGGTGCCGACCTCGACGAACGAGGGGACGTCCGGGCTGGGCGCGCGGTAGAACGTCCCGACGAACGGGCTGGTGACGTCGTCGGAGTCGGCCGAAGACTCGGGAGCGACCGACGGCGTGGCACCCGCGCCTCCGCCAGCTGCCGCCGGTGCCGCGCCAGCTGCCGGCGGGGCAGGGGCGTAGGAAGCGGCATAGACCGGCGCAGCCTGGGCGGGCTGCGGGTAGCCGCGCACGATGCGGATCTTCTCTCCGTCGGACTCGTGCTCGAACTCCAGCACGCCCCCTTCCCGGAGCAGCTCGATGAGCGGACGAAGCTTGGCGATATCGACGGTCAACGCAGTGGCCTCCTGAAACGGAAGCGCAACCTACCGTCACCCGGTGATCGTTCGCAACCGGGCAACCAGCCCCTGGAGGGCCAGCAGGTAGCTCTCGGCTCCGAAACCGCACACTTTTCCCACACAGGCCGGGGCAATCCGGGAGACGTGGCGGAACGATTCCCGCGCCTCCGGGTTGGACAAATGGACTTCGATGGTCGGGAGGTTCACTGAACGCAGTGCGTCATAGAGCGCCAGCGAGGTGTGCGTGTAGGCCCCGGCGTTGAGCAGAATGCCGTCCGCGCGCACCTTCCCCTCGCCAGGAAACCCTGCCTCGCCGATCCAGTCGACGAGCGTCCCTTCGTGGTTCGTCTGCCGCGCGTCGACCTCCACGCCGAGCTCCGCGCCGCGGGCCGCGAGGCGCGCGTGGATCTCGGGCAGCGTCTCCTTGCCGTAGATCTCCGGCTCGCGCTTCCCCAGCAGCTGCAGGTTCGGCCCCGACAGACAGAGGATCCGCACGGCAGGCATCGGAAAGTGGGCGGCTACAGGTCGGCGATCAATGCCGGGACGGCGAGGCGGATGCGGAAGCGCGCCTTGCCGATGTTGGCCGTGGGGGCGATGGCGAAGGCGAGGAAGTACGTCTCGTTCACCACGCGGAGGAGGGTCGCGTGCTTCTCGGTCTCGATGACCACCTCCTGCGCTTCACCGGCGCCGAGCTGCTCGGATGCGCGCTGGATGGAGCCGAGAACCACGCCGTACTCGATCCCGACGGTGGCGATGTCGAACGCCGAATCTGCCCGGGTATACGACTCGAGCGCGATGCCGCTCGAGTCCATGACGGTGCTGGCCAACCCGCCATCGACCCCTTCGACGAGGTCCCGGAGCGTGTCTTTGAACATGGAGGCGAGGGTAGAGGTGGGGGTGGAACGAGGTCAATATCGCAATGGTGGGCGCGGCGGGAGGCCGTTGACCCGTTCGCCCGCGCGTGGTCATTCCAGAGGCATGCCGCCCACGCGCCTAGGTCTGGCCTGCACGCTCCTCCTTGCTTGTTCGTCCTCGCCACCGCCGCCCGAGACTCCGCCGGTGGGTCCGATCCCGGCGGCGCCGCGCTGGCTCGCGCCGCCGGCACCGCCCCCGGCCTCGCCGGGCGATCCGTCGATCAAGGTGCTGCTCGGGCCGGGCGCGAACGGTCTGTTCTGGAACGCGGCGACCGACACGCTGCTGCTGGCCGACGACGATCGCCACATTCGCTCCTGGAAGGAGGACGCGAGCAACCCGGCCGGCATCCTCGTGGCGGTGGCCGACCTTCCGCCCTCGTCGACGCCGCACGCCGGCCTCGGGCAGCTGGTGCAGCTCGCCGACGGGACGGTGGTGGTGACCCGCTTCGGCGGCGGCACCGAGGGGGCCGTGGTGGTGGTCCGCCCCGATGGCTCGTCCAGCTTCGTGCCGAAGCTCGACAAGACCCGCCGGCGCATCGGGCTGACGGCGACGGCGGACGGGCAGCTGTTCGATACCTACTTCGTGAAGGGGGGCTCCGGCTCGGAAGGGGCGGTCGCGCGGCTCGATCTTCACGGCAAGGAGACCGACGTGGCGCCGGGGCTGAAGAAGCCGGTCGGCGTGCTCGCGACCGACAGCGCGCTGGTCTTCACCGATCAGGACGCCAAGCAGATCGAGAGCCTCCCGCTCCCGCCCGCTCCGGGAAAGGAGAAGGGGAAGCCGGCGCAGCCGGTCGCGCCGACGATCCTGGCGTCGCTCCCCTCGGCCGATCTCCTCTCGGCGGGCCCCGACGGCTCCTTCTTCACCGGCGGGCGCGATGGCGTCGTCCGGCAGATTGACGCGCAAGGGCAGGTCCACGAAATCGCCAGCGGCTTCCACGAGGTACGTGGCATCGCCTTCGATCCGAAGAAGAAGCGGATCTTCTTCGTCGACCACGACACGGCGACGCCAGGCTCCGGCGGAACGAGCACGCTCATCGTGCGCCCGTTGTAAAGCTCGAAGACGCCTCTCCAAGTGGTCCTTGACCCCCTGAGAGGGCACCGTTTACGTTGTCGCGCGCGCTCGGCCATCCGTGGTTCGAGGGCGCTCCGAAATAGGTCCGGGCGTCTTCGAGCTGCAGCAAGCCGGCGCCTTCGCCCGACGGAAACCACCCGAAACATGCGAGCACGAGCTGGGGATCCCCCCCGCACGATGGCCCAGAAGATCCTCAGCGGACGCGCCGCGGATCCGGCGCTGACGGGCGATCTGGTGCAGGTGAAGGTCGATCATGTGGTGCTCTCACGGGCACCGGCGCGCGCCTTCGCCGAGGCGCTGCACGCGGGGTTGAAGAAGACGACCGCGGAGGTGGCCATCGCCTACGACGGCACGTGCGTCACCGGCACCGGTACGGAAGGAGCCTTCCGTCCGGAGCGGCTCGTTCCTCCCGAGGTCACCGCCCACGGCATCGTCGTCGCCCGCCCGGGCGTCGGCTTTCCCGCGATGGTCCACCTCGAGCGCTTCGCCAGCCCGGCGCGGCTCTGCGTGACCGACGACCCGCGTCTGGCCGGCGTCGGCGGCGTGGGAATGATGAGCATCGTCATGCCGCCCGGGCAGCTGGGGCAGGCGCTGGCGCACGGCTCGGTGTGGCTCCGGCCGCCGCGCAGCATCCAGGTCCTCCTCAATGGTCGGGTGCGCCCGTTCGTGTGCGCCCGCGACGTCGCCCTCGAGCTGATTCGCCGCGGTCTGGGCGACGCGGTCAAGAAAGTCGAGGCCCAGTACGGCGCCCCCGTCGTCCTCGAGTACGCCGGTCCGTCCGCGCGCCTCCTCTCGGTCAGCGAGCGCGCCGTCCTCGCCGCGCTCAGTCCGCACCTCGGCGCCGCCGCCGCGCTCTTCGTCAGCGACGAGCGCACCGAGGTCTTCCTCCGTGACCAGCGCCGCTCGAAGGCGCACCGCGCGCTCGCTCCCGACGCCGGGGCCCCCTGCGACGAGGTGGTGAACGTCGATCTCGGCGCGGTCGATCCGCTCCTCCTCGACGAGGACGGCCAGGTCCGCGCGGTGCGCGATCTCGCCGGCAAGCCGGTGTCCCAGGTGCTCCTCGGCGGCGACAGCGGCGTCACCCTGCGCGATCTGTTCGCCGCGGCGGCGCTCCTCAAGTCCAAGCGGGTCCCCTCGCGGCTGGACCTGCTGCTGTCGGTCCCGTCGCGGCAGATGCTCGAGGTGCTCGCCTCCAGCGGCGCGCTCGCCGATCTCATCGCCACCGGCGCGCGGCTCATCGAGCCGGACGCGCGCGTCATGTCGGGCGAGCTCTATCCGCCGCAGTCGGAGGGGATCTCGCTCCGCTCCTGCGATCCGGAGCCGGCGGCCAAGGCCTTCGGTCGCAGCTCGGTCGTCGCCTCGGCCGAGACGCTGGCCTACGCCGTCGCCTCCGGCGAGATCGGCGATCCGCGCTCGTTCAAGCGGCCGGTGCGCGTCACCGTGCCGCGCACCTTGCCGACCGACGACGTGCTCGTCGTCCGCGAGCGCCGCTCGGGTGGCGACGCGTCGAAGGCGGCCAAGCCGGCCACCCCGGCGTTGCCGTCGACCAACCCGTGGAAGGGGAGCGAGTCGCTGGAGCTCGTCGAGCTTCCGGGTCTCGCCGCGGCGAGCGCTTCCTCGACGACGGCGCTCGCGGTGATCTGCACGACCGTCGACGAGGTTCGCCGCGCCACCCAGGTGGCCATCGACGGCACCCGCCCGGTGCGCGCCATCGTCGCCGCCTTCGTCCCCAGCGCGAACGTCGCGCTCCTCGCCGGCATCGGCGTGATCGCGCTGCAGGCCGATGCCGCCGAGCTCGCGGGGCTGAAGGGCAAGTCGCTCCACGTGCCCGCCCCCTCGGCCCTCGAAGCGGGCGAGGCGGTCTCGCTTGCCGGCGCCGGCGTCGCCAAGACGGCGTTCAAGTGGCTGGCCATCGGCGCAGAACGCGCCTGGACCGCCGCGGGCACGGCTCGCCCGGCACCGAAGGAAGCAAAGCCGGCCCGCGCTGCGCGCTAAATCACGGAGCGCGAATCGCGCTCCTAGATTTAGGACGTGTCTCGTGGGGCTTGCGCCCCCTCAAAGCTCCGCCAAGCGGAGTTTTGAGCCTCCCCGCGTTGGCTTCGCCAAAGTCGTGCGTTCGCACGACCAAGGAGAGCGGGTCGAGAATGGCGCTCGGTCATTTGGCTAGAAGGAAGGTCGTCGAGCCCCCTCGAAGAGCCGGGCGACATCCAACGTGATGCGTGCCGCACGCTGCCTCCGGCCATCGCCACGAGGAAGCCGTCCCAGTATTCACGCTTCTGCGCGGCCGCGGCTTCGCTCACCAGATAGGCGGCGTAAGGCAACCGCAGCACCACCGCAGCCGTCATGGGTCACCTCAAAGATAGGGGTTCTTCTCGTGGCCGCGGACGCTCTTCTTTGCGTTGGCGACGAACACCACGAGCCGCGCGCCGTCGCCGGAGAGCTGCACCTGGACGGGGCCGTCGGCGGTGCTCTTCACCGCCTCGTGGGGGCCGAGCATGACCACCCAGCGCCCCGAGCCGTCGCTGTCGGGGAGGTCGACGCCGACCAGCATCCCCTTCTTGTCGAGGAGGAGCTGCGCTGCACCGGCCTTTGGCTTCATGCGTCCGGTGGGAAATCCTGCCGCGCTGGTCACCCGGAGCGTGTCGCTCTGGGCGTCGTAGACGGCCGCCTCACCCGCAAGTTCTTCCAGCATCGACCCGCAACGTAGCTCCACCTGGACATTCATGCAGCCTGGCGTTGCAAACTCGTGTCATCATCCGCTCCAGCGTGACGAAACCCCGTCTGACCCGGCAAGAGCTTGGCTGGCTGTTGACCCAGGAAGCGCAAGGCGCGGCCGAGCGTCTCCGCGTGGGCGTGCAGGTGCTGCGCAGCAGCGGCCTGCCTCCGCCGATGCCGGGTACCGGTGCAGGCACGGCGCCAGCCGCTCCGATCGTCGCCGATGCCTCCATCTCCGGCGGCCGCACCGGTCTCACCAGCCCGCCCAAGAGCGGCGGCGGTGGCGAGGCGCACGTGGAGCAATCGCTCGACGCGCTCGACGACGTGATGCGCATGCTCTCGTCGCTGCACTCGAAGCCGGTGAGCGGTCTCGGGACGGCGGCTCCGTCGAGCGGGCGCGGTCGCCGCGGTCGCATCGATCTCGCGGCGCTCCTCTGGGAGGTCGCCCCCTCCGCGCCCGTCTCCATCGAGCCGGGAAGCGGGACCGAGGTCTTCGGCGACGAGCAGGAGCTGCGCCGCATGCTCCACGTCCTCGTCGGGCACGGCTCCGGCTCGGGTGACCAGGTCACCATCAAGCGCGAAGCCGAGGACATCCGCATCGCCGTCGTCCTCGGCCCCGACAGCTCGTCGACGGCCGACACCGAGCGCGCCTGGCTCGCCCGCATGGCCATCCGCTACGGCGGTCGACACGAGCTCGACGGCGGCACCGAGGCGATCGTCCTCCCGGCAGGCGGCGCGGCCGACAAGGTCGAGCGCGAGCAGCTCATCAAGGAGCTCGACGAGGCCCGCAAGCAAGGCGAGGCCTACGCCCGCGAGCTCGCCCAGGTCTTCGCGCACGGGGAGGAGAGCAACTCGCCGTCGACCTTCCCGCCGATGCCGCTCGGTCGCTCGAGCGACAAGCTCACCGCGCTCACCCGTCTGGCCGGCGGTCTCGCCAGCGAGCTCCGCGGGATGCTGCTCCCCATCGCGCGCGCCGTGCAGGAGATCGGCACGAGCGAGGCGAGCGATCAGCCGCGTCGTCATCCGAGCATACCGCCGCCGTCCGGAAGCAGCGGGAGCGTCGCGGCGGCTGCCGCTGCCAGCGATCCGATCGACACGATCCGTCGTCGCCTGTTGCCGCTGCAGGAGCTGGTGGCGGCGCTCGGCTCGGTGGGGGAGATCGACGTGGGCGAGCTCTTCGCCGAGGTCGACCTCAACGACGCCATCAAGTCCGCGCACCGCGCCCTGTCGCAGCGCGCCGAGCGCGATCACGTCACGCTCGTCGTCGACGCCGAGGAGATCGTCCGCGTCCGCGTCGGTCCGCGCGCGCTCGCCGTCCTGGTGCGCGAGCTCGTGCGCCACGCCGTGGAGGCAACTCCGCCGGGCGGCACGGTCACCATCGCCGCGGTTCCGCCTGGCACCGATCACCCGGATCTCGGACCGCGTCTCGTCATCGACGACGGCGGCCCGGCGCTCCCCGCAGCGGCGCACCGTCCGTTCGTCGCGCTCGAAGTCGATCCCAAGACCTATGGCCGCTCGACGAGCGTGCCGTTGTACCTCGCGGTGGAGATCGCCTCGACGATCGGTGCTCTGCTCGAGCTCTCCGACGCGCCCGGCGGTGGCCTTCGCGTCGTCGTCACGTTTCCTCGCTGACCTGCAGCTGACTTAGCCAAGAGATCGCATGAAGATCCTCATCATCGAAGACCAGGATTCGATCCGCCGGATGATCGAGGCGCTCGTGTCCGCGCGCGGTCACGAAGTGGTCGCCGTGAACTCGGGCGCCAAGGGGCTGGAGAAGGCGCTGGCCGAGACACCCGACGTCATCCTCCTCGACCTCAACCTGCCGGGCACCTACGACGGCTTCGAGGTCACGCAGAAGATCCGCGAGGAGGAGTCGACCCGCGCGGTGCCGATCATCATCATCAGCGCCCTCGGCGACGACGACTCCAAGCGGCGCGCGCACGACGCCGGCGCGAGCGCCTACTACACCAAGCCCTTCAGCCCCATCGCGCTCCTCAAGGAGCTCGAGTCGCTCCGCGTCCGCAGCACCAGCGGCCCGGCGGCACCCCCCGTCTCCAAGCCCTGAACCGAGGCGAGCCATGATGCACGTCCAAGACAAGGCCATCGTCCGGGCGCTCGTCCCCCTCGCGTGGGCCGACGGCACCTTGCACGACCGCGAGATCGAGATGATCGACGCGCTGCTCGACGCCTACGGAGCCGACACCGAAGAGCGTGCCGAGGTGAAGGCCTACGCCTCCGAGCAACGCTCGCTCGACGACATCGATCTGCAGTCGCTGTCCGCCGAGGATCGTCGCGTGGTCCTGCAGCACGCGGTCCTCCTGGCGCACGTCGACGGCGACTTCAGCGAGGAGGAGCAAGCGCTCCTGCGCAGCATGGCGACCCAGCTGCGCATCCCCGACGACGAGTCGAAGGCGCTGATCACCAGCGCGACCGAGCGGGCCAACCGCCTGCAATCTCTCCTACGGTAAGGCTCTACTTCGTCGTCGGCGCGGCGGCGCTGGCGCTGAGCGTGACGGTGCGGACGGTGACGCCGTTGGCGGCGGCGGTCGCCGGGGCGCTGGCGAAGTCGCTGGCGCTCGCGTGCAGGCGCTGGCGGAAGGTCGTGGGACCCGCCACGAGCACGTCGACGTCGACGTCGCAGCGGATCTGATCGATGCGCGTGGCCGGTCCGAGGCCCGCGAGGAGCCAGACCTCGGCCCCCTTCGGCGTCGAGGCGACGTGCACCACGCCGGGCGGGCCATCGCCGCCGACGGACGTCCCCGGCTCGGCGCTCGGCCAGGGATCGACCTGACCGGGCTTCGCCTTCGTGGGATCGAGCTGCACGCCGACCTCGTAGCGCGCGCCGCCGTCGGTCCCCTTGTCCTTGTCCCATTGCGCGTCGGCCGGCACCACGGT
>JAMFST010001224.1 GCA_026225435.1 Labilithrix luteola | reverse complement strand
GCGTACACCGGCGTCACCTTGCTCACGCTCAACATCCGCCTCCTCCCGCGCGAGCTCGGCGAGGTGATCGAGGCGGCGAAGCCGAAGCTGCTGATCGCCTCGCGCGACCTCTGGCCGAAGATCGAAGCGTCTGGCGGAGCGGTGAAGCACGCCCTCGGCCTCGACGAGTCGCTCCGCGGAGAGCCCGCCTACGAAGACGCGCTGGCGGCGGCTGGCGATCCCGACGAGCCGTCCGCCCGCGCCGCGCTCGCCGACATCGAGGTGCGCGCCGCCGACATCTGCAACGTGCTCTACACCAGCGGCACCACCGGCCGGCCGAAGGGGGCGATGATCAGCCACGGCGCCGCCGCCACCCGCGGCCACCGCCTGGCGCAGTGGTTCCGCCTCACCAAGGACGACGGCTTCATCGGCTGGTGCCCGATGTTCCACTGCGCCGGCGACGAGTCGCTCTACGCCACTTACTGGACCGGCGGCCGCTACGCCGTCTTCCCCAAGGTGGACCATGTAGAAATGTTCACCCGCATCCAGAGCGACCGTCTCAGCTGGACGCTCCTCCTCCCCGGCGTGCTCACCGATTTCCTCGACCACCCCCGCCGCGGCGAGTTCGACATCAGCTCGTTCCGCTTCGCCATCGGCTACGCGAACATGATGCCGCAGGTGATCACGCGGCTGACCAAGGAGCTCGACATGTCCTTCTTCGACGCCTTCGGCCAGACCGAGACGTCGTATCTCCTCGCGCACGTGGAGGTGTTGCCCGGCGAGGTGCCGACCTTGCGCAAGCTCCCCTCCCCGCTGATGGACGTGCGCCTCGTCGACGGCGAGATGAACGAGGTCCCGGTCGGTACGCCGGGCGAGTGCGTCGTCCGCGGCCCCTCGGTGATGAGCGGCTACCTCGACGATCCCGAGGCGACGGCGGCCGCCTTCCGCGGAGGCTGGCTGCACACCGGCGACGTGCTGGTGCAGAACGCGGACGGCACCCTCACCTTCACCGATCGGAGCAAGTACCTGATCAAGACCGGCGGCGAGAACGTCTACCCCGCCGAGGTCGAACAGGTCATCGCCGGCCACCCCGCGGTGCAGGAGTCCTGCGTCCTCGGCGTGCCCGACGCGTACTACGGCGAGACGATCAAGGCGGTCATCGTCCTGCGCCCCGGCGCGCAGCTCACCGCCGAGGAGATCACCGTGCACTGCCGCACCCACCTCGCGAGCTACAAGCGCCCGCGCTACGTGCAGTTCGTCAGCGCAGCGGAGATCCCGCGGAGCACCACGGGGAAGATCCTGCGGCACGACCTGGCTGCGAAGGGCGCGCTCCCGGACGAGCGCGTCGACGCGTAGAGGCGCCGAGGTTCAGATTTCATTTTTTGACTTCTGAAACTTCCAGCCTACGCTGGCCGGCCATGACTGAAGCCAACCTGGGCGGCCGGTACACCTTCCCCGGCACCAACCTCACCGTTCACCGCATCGGCTACGGCGCCATGCAGCTCGCCGGTCCCGGTGTCTTCGGCCCGCCGAAGGACCACGCCGCGGCGCTCGCCGTGCTGCGCGCCGCGCTGAAGGCGGGCGTCGATCACATCGACACCTCGGACTTCTACGGCCCGCACGTGGTCAACCAGGTGATCAAGGAGGCGCTGCACCCGTACCCGAAGGGCCTGGTGCTGGTCACCAAGGTGAGCTGCGTCCGCGGTCCGAAGGGCGAGTGGATCCCCGCCTTCTCGCGCGAGGAGCTCACCGCCGCGGTCCACAGCAACCTGAAGAACCTCGGCGTCGACGCGCTCGACATCGTCAACCTGCGCGCCATGTTCAGCATCCACGGCCCGGCCGAGGGCTCGCTCGAGGAGCCGTTCACCGTCCTCGCGGACCTGCAGCGCCAGGGGCTCATCAAGCACCTCGGCCTGTCCAACGTGACGTCGAAGCAGGTGGCCGACGCGCGCAAGATCGCGCCGGTCGTCTGCGTGCAGAACCTGTACAACCTGGCCCACCGCGAGGACGACGCGCTCATCGACGAGCTGGCGAGGGATCACATCGCCTACGTCCCGTTCTTCCCGCTCGGCGGCTTCACCCCGCTGCAGTCGTCCACCTTGTCGGACGTCGCCACGCGCCTCGAGGTCACCCCGATGCAGCTCGCGCAGGCGTGGCTGCTGCACCGCGCGCCCAACATGCTGCTGATCCCCGGCACCTCGTCGGTCAAGCACCTGGAGGAGAACCTGGCCATCGGGAGCATCAAGATCCCGCCGCAAGCGCTGCAGGAGCTCGACGGGATCGCCGCCAGCGCCAAGGCGGCCGCGCCGCAGCACTGATACAAGAAGGAGCAGTGCCTCCCGCCGACGTCCCGCTCTCCCGTGAACGGATCCTGGCCGCAGCCATGGACATGATCCGTCGCCACGGCCCCACCAAGGCGACGGTGGTGGACGTGGCGCGGGCGCTCGGCGTGAGCCACACGGCGGTCTACCGCCACGTGGCGACCAAGGCGGAGCTGCGCGACCTGGTGGTGCAGACCTGGGTGGAGACGACGATGCCGGAGCTCCGCTCGATCGCCACGTCCCGCCCCTCGGCGCCGGCGCGGCTGCGAAAGTTCTACACGTCGCTGATGGAGATCAAGCGCCGCCGCGCCGCCGAGGATCCCGAGCTCTTCGCCGCCTACCGCACGCTCTGCGTCGAGGCGACGTCGGTGGCGGAGGCGCACGTGGCGGAGCTCATCGAGCTGACGGCCGCGATCATCCGCGTCGGGGTCGAGGAAGGGAGCTTCCGGCAGGTGGATCCCATGACCGCCGCCCGCGCGGTCCTCTACGCCACCTCGCGCTTCCACCACCCCGCACACTTCGCCGAGTG
>JAMFST010001223.1 GCA_026225435.1 Labilithrix luteola | reverse complement strand
CGCCGCCGAGCAGAGCCATCGAGCCGAACCGGCGCCTCATCGCAATCGTCGGTGCTATCACGTTGAACGGGTGGTGGCGGTGACGGCGCGCGTGTTTGGTGTGGCTCTCGGGGCCGTGGTGCTCCTTTCCGCGGCCCGTGCGAGCGCCGACGACGTGCGCCGCTCGGCCGCCAGCGCCTACGACAGGGGGAGCGAGACCTACCTGCATCACGAGTACGACGCCGCCGCCGACTGGTTCGAGCTCGCCGACCGGCTCGCCCCCGATCCGCTCGCGCTCGAGGGGGCGGTGAAGGCGCACCGGAGGATCGGCTCGCCGGCGCACCTCGCCCGTGCCGCGACGCTCGCCTTGCGCCTGCGGGCTCGGGCTTCCGGCGACGCCGGAGCGTTGCGCTTCGCCGACGAGACCCTCGCGGCGCTCGCCCCCATCTTCGGGCGGGTCGCCGTTCGCTGCGGCGGATGCGAGCTACAGGTCGACGGCAGCGTCACCGACGCGCGCGACCTCTTCGTGCCCGCGGGCGACCACCGCTTCACCGCCCGCTGGACGAACGGCAGCGGGGGCGCGACGCGCGAGGAGAGCCGCAGCGTGCACGCGCTCGGCGGGAGCAGCGAGTCCATCGACTGGGCCGCGCCGCCGGAGCCTCGTCCGTCGCCCGTCACCGCGCTGGGTCCACCTCTCGAATCCAGCGGAGCTCGATCGCCCGCGTCCGCGTCCTCGTCCTCGCCTCCCCTGTCTCCCGCCTACGCCATCGGGGGTCTCGCGGTCACCACCGCGCTCGGCACCGCCGCGGCGATCGTCTGGTTCGCCGACGCCAAGTCCGGCGGCAAGCAGCTCATCACCGAGGCAGAGCAGACGCACCGCCCCGACCCTGCGCTCCAGAGCCGGGTCGACAACGCCACCCACGCGACCGTCGCTCTCGACGTCGCCGCCGGCGTCGCCGGTGCCGCCACCCTGATCACGGGGCTCTTCTTCACGCGCTGGAGGGGCGACGGTCCGCCCGCCACCGTGGGCCTCGCTCCGCTTCCCGGCGGCGGCCTGGCCACGGTCGGCGCGAGCTTCTGACATGAACGACGCTCCGCCCGCGATCGGACGCTACGAGCTGCTCGGGCGCATCGCCTCGGGCGGCATGGCCACCGTGTACCTCGGTCGCGCGGTGGGCGCGCGCGGGTTCAGCCGGCTGGTGGCGATCAAGAAGCTGCATCCGAGCCTGGAGCAGGCGCCGGACATCGTGGCCATGTTCTTCGAGGAGGCGCGCCTCGCCGCGCGCATCCGCCACCCCAACGTGGTGCCGGTGCTCGATGTCGACGAGGGGGACGGCCTCTGCATCGTCATGGAATACGTCGAGGGGGATCAGCTCCTCGGCCTGCTCCGCTCCGCCGCCGAGAGCGGCGCGCGCATCCCCGTGCCCATCGCCATGCGCATCGCGCTCGACCTGCTCGCCGGGCTCCACGAGGCGCACGAGCTGCGCGGCGACGACGACCAGCCGCTGCGCATCGTCCACCGCGACGTCTCGCCGCACAACGTGCTGGTCGGGGTCGACGGGATCACCAAGCTCACGGACTTCGGCATCGCCCGCGCCGACAGCCGCGCCACCATCACCCAGGAGGGGGAGCTCAAGGGAAAGATCGCCTACATGGCGCCGGAGCAGGCCAGCGGGCAGCGGATCGATCGCCGCGCCGACGTCTTCGCCAGCGGCATCGTGCTGTGGGAGCTGTTCTCGGCGCAGCGCCTGTTCCGCGCCGAGACGAGCGTGGCGACGCTCTCGCAGGTGCTCGTCGCGCCCATCGCGGCGCTGTCGTCGCTGGGGCTTCCCCTGTCGATCTCGCGCGCGGTGGAGAAGGCGCTGGAGCGAGATGCGGAGGCGCGCTGGCAGACGGCGGCCGATCTCGCCGAGGCGCTGGAGATCGCGGCGACCGACGCCGGTGGCATCGCCTCCGCGCGGCAGGTGGCCGAGCACGTGCGCCGCGTCTCCGGCGACAAGATCGCCAACGAGCGAGCCCGCTTGAAGCGCGAGGTCAGCGAGCCGCGAGAGGCGCCGGTGCCGACCGCCGAGGCGACCACGGCCGACACGGATCGCACCTCGCGCCGGTCGCGCCGGTCGCGTCGTCCCGTCATCGCCGCTCTGGTCGCGGCCTTTGCTGCCGTCACCGTGACCTACGCCTGGAGCCGGAGCAACACCGCTGCGCCGACCATCACCCCTGCCCCTTCGGTGAGCTGGCTGGCGAACGCGTCGCCGGTGGACCTCGACGCCGCCCCGCTCACGACGGTGACGACCGCGCCGGTAGCGCCAGCGCCGATCGCCGCCACCGCGGAGCCGCTCTCACCCCCCTCGACGCCGACGCGAGCGCACCCGCGGTCCGCGCCGAGGAAGGGGGACTCCATCGCCCCCAATCCGTACAACCGTCACTGAACGGGATTGGCCGCGATGAAGCTCTTCATGGCGCCGTAGGCCGGCTTCTTCGTCGTCCCGTCGACGTCGATGAGCCCGTAGTTCCCGTCCCCGCCGATCGCCTGGTCGTCGAACAGCTCGTACCAGCTGACGTTCTCCACGTCGTAGGTGACGCGTGCCTGCACGATCTCCGGCAACGAGCTCCCGATGTACGCCGCCTCCGCCGCGAGCGTCGTCGGGCGGATGCCGTACTCGGTGAGCCAGATCGGCTTTCCGTACGCGCTCTGCAGGTGCGCCAGGACGTCGTACGTCCCCGAGCCGCCCGTCGCGTTCTCGATGTCGCCCATGTCGCTGTACCAGTGCCAGGTGGTGAAATCCCAGCGCACCTGGGGTGCACCGCCGGAGCCGTCGGGGTTGGTGCCGTTCCACAGCATGTCGTCGGGGCCGAAGTGCAGCCAGCTCTCGCCGAAGGGGCCACCAGCGCCGACGGATCCGCCGCCTTCACGCCGTCGATCATCCCGCGAACCAGGCCGCGGTAGGCGGGCCACCTCGTCGCATCGATGTCGCCCGGCGTATTGCCGTCGCCGGAGACCAGGTCGTTCTCGAGCTCGTTCCCGCACTCGTAGTGGGTGACGAGCCCCTTGAGCGTGCCGGCGACCGTCTCGCCCAGCGCGTAGCCCGCGGCGTAGTTGGTCCCCTCGTCGGTGCCGTTCAAGCCCGGCGTCATCACCGCCAGGATGCTGATGCCGGAGCCGGCGAACGCCGTCGCCAGCTGCGCGAGGTTGGCCGCGCCCTCCGCGTCGACGACGTCGTTGCGGTAGACGGTGATCCCCAGGTCGAGCAACAACGCGCGCGTCGTCGCGAACGAGGCGAGAGTGTACTGGTTCACGTGCCCGTTGATCCCGTAAAACGTGGCGAGTGCAGGCGGAGGTGTCGGCGGGGTCGTCGGCGGGGTCGAGGGCGGTGCGCCGGCATCGGCGACGGTGACCGCACCGTTCCACTGCTGCGCCGCGCTCCCGTTGCAGTCGTAGATCTGCACCTGGGTGCCATCGCTGGTGCCCGCGTTGCGCACGTCGAGGCACTTGCCGCCGATGCCGACCAGCTGGCCGCCGTCGTAGGTCCACTGCTGGTTCGGCCCGCCCCAGCAGGTCCACAGCTCCACCGGCGTGCCGCTGGTGCTCACGTTACCGGTGACGTCGAGGCACTTGCCGCCCGGTCCGATCAGCTGCCCGCCCGCGAGCGTCCAGCGCTGTGCGCTCGTGCCGTTGCAGGTCCACAGCTGCACCTTGGTCCCATCGGCGGTGCGGTCGCCATTGTCGTCGAGGCACTTGCCGGCGAGACCGACATAGGCGCTCCCTTTCGCGAGCTCGGCGGATTCTTCACCGACGTGCTCCGGAGAGACCGAAGAGGAGCTGCACGCCAGCGACCCGAGAAACACCGCGGCGAGCGCCAGACTGGCGACACGAACATTGGTCATGTCCATTGGCTTTGCAACCGCCGATCCGCCTGATTTCCCGGGAAAATCGCCCTCCTCGGGCTCCGCGATCGTCGACCGCAGTCGACGATGTGTGGACCCGAGTCTTCAGCCGCCACCGAGCGCGTGGGGCGCGCGGATGGCACGCACGCGGAACGTCTCCGGCTCCTGCGCCGGCCAGGGCGGCTCTGTGTCGGTGGGCGCCACCAGCGGGAGTCGGGAGGCGAAGAGCGACCACTCACCCGCGCCCCCTTCATCAGGCCTGGGTCAGGAACCGCCGGTAAGCGATGACGTCCTCGCTCGAGCCGATGGCCAGCGGGACGCGCTGGTGGACGGCGCTGGGGACGATGTCGAGGATGCGGTTCACGCCGTCGGTGGCCATGCCGCCCGCCTGCTCGAAGAGGAACGCCATCGGGTTGGCCTCGTACAGGAGCCGCAGCTTGCCGGTGGGGCTCTTGCTGTCGGCCGGGTAGACGAAGATGCCCCCCTTGAGGAGCACGCGATGCGCGTCGGCGACGAGCGAGCCGACGTAGCGGTGGCCGTAGGGGCGCTGCGTCGCCTGGTCGTCCGCCTTGATCCATGTGTTCCACGCCTGCACGCGCGGATCCCAGCGCGAGAAGTTCCCCTCGTTCACCGAGTAGCCGTTGCCGCGCAGCGGGCAGCGCACGTTTCCCTGCGAGAGGAAGAACTCGCCGACGTCCGGATCGAGCGTGAAGCAGTGCACGCCGTTGCCGGTGGAGAGCACGAACACCGTCGCCGGGCCGTAGAGGACGTAACCGGCGGCGACGATCTCGGTCCCCGGACGGAGCGCGTCGTCCTGCGAGGCGGCGCCGGTGGAGCGGCGGCGCAGGACGGAGAAGATGGTCCCGATTCCAACGTTGGTGTCGATGTTGCTCGAGCCGTCGAGCGGGTCGAAGAGCACCACGTACTTGCCGTCGCGGTTGGAGAACTTGAGCTCGTCGAGCTCCTCGCTGGCGATGACCGCGCAGTGACCGCTGCGCTCGAGCACGTTCAGGAGGACGTCGTTGGAGAAGACGTCGAGCTTCTGCACCGCCTCGCCCTGCACGTTGATCTCGCCGGTGTAGCCGAGGAGATTGGCGAGCCCCGCGGCGCGCACGCGCGAGTTGATGATGCGGATGGCGAGCGAGAGGTGATTGATGAGCGAGGTGAACTCGCCCGTCGCCCCGGGGGCCGCGTGCATGCTGAAGAGCACATGCTCGCGGAGGGTGGTTCCGACCACCGCGCCGGCGGAGAAGGAGCTGGAAGGTGCGTCTGCCATGGCGCAGCATTCGTGGAGGATCCCGCGTCGCACCGCAAGGTCATTGGCGTAACGCAGAGGCGAGGTACGTGAACCTCGGAAGAGCCGATCCAGCGCTGGTTTCTGCGCTCGCGGGGGTGATATCGTTGCCCCCCTATGCCCGCCACCGACCGCGTGAAGCAGATCCTGTCCTGGTATGGCTCGGAGTCCCCGGGCGTCAAAGCCAACCTGTACAAGCTGATGAACACGGGCACGCTCGCGGGGACGGGGAAGCTCGTCATCCTCCCGGTCGATCAGGGCTTCGAGCACGGCCCGGCGCGCACCTTCGCGCCCAACCCGCCGTCCTACGATCCGGACTACCACGTCCAGCTCGCCATCGACTCCGGCTGCAACGCCTACGCGGCGCCGCTCGGCTTCCTCGAGGCGGTGGCCGACAAGTTCGCCGGGCAGGTGCCGCTCATCCTCAAGGTGAACAACTCCGACACGCTCGCCAAGATCCCCGAGCCCTGCAGCGCCGTCACCTCCACCGTCGAGGACGCGCTCCGGCTCGGCTGCACCGCGGTCGGCTACACGATCTACCCGGGCTCCGGGCAGCGCAACACGATGTACCAGGACCTGCGCGACATCATCCGCGAGGCGCGCTCCTACGGGCTGCCGACGGTGGTGTGGGCCTACCCGCGTGGCGGGGGGCTGTCGAAGGAGGGGGAGACGGGCATCGACGTGTGCGCCTACGCCGCGCAGATCTCGGCGCAGCTCGGGGCACACATCATCAAGATCAAGCCGCCCACGGCGCACATCGAGCAGGCGGAGGCGAAGAAGGTCTTCGAGACGTACAAGATCCCGGTCGACACCCTCGCCGACCGCGTGCGCCACTGCGTGCAGAGCGCCTTCAACGGCAAGCGCATCGTCATCTTCTCCGGCGGTGAATCGCGCGGCACCGACGACTTGCTCGCCGACGTGCGCGAGCTCGCCAAGGGGGGCGCCTTCGGGTCGATCATGGGCCGCAACGCCTTCCAGCGCCCGCGCGCCGAGGCGACCAAGCTGCTCCATGACGTGATGGACATCTTCAAGAGCGCCACCACGTGATGCGCTCCCTCCGCGTGGGGAGAGCGGGTGCGTTCTTGCTGTCCCTCGCACTCGCGGGCGTCGGCGCGGAGCGGACGGCCGCGGCCTGCGGGACCTCGGGGGTGAACTGCATCAACCCGACGCCGGTGTGCGTCACCCCGCTCTTTCCTCTCTTCGGGCCAGGCACGTGCGAGGCCTGCTCGAGCGCCAACGCCTGCCCGACCCCGGGCCAGATGTGTGTGACCCAGGGGGCGACGGCTGGCTCCTG
>JAMFST010001222.1 GCA_026225435.1 Labilithrix luteola | reverse complement strand
TCGAAGCGCGTCTTCTTGAAGATCCGTCCGGTGCCGTCGGAAAAGTCCACGTCCTGCGACTCGATGGTCGGCAGCTGGTTCCCCAGCGTCGCCTTGTTGTCGACCGGCTTGTCCTGACCATCGACCAGATCGAGCTCGTAGGCCGCCGTCTTCGTAAAGATAAACCGGATGGGGACGTGCGCCGTGGGGGGCTGCGTGGGCAGCTCCAGGGTGGTGAAGAGGTGCCAGGCGCCGCCGGTTTCACCGACGGTGGAAGACTGTAGTTTCATCGACCCCGCCGCCGCCGCGTCCTGCGCGAACAGCGAGCCGGCCGCGACCAGCAGGGCGACGAAGAGGGCAAAGAAGCCCGAGCTTGTCGAGGTGGAAGGCGAAGTGGGGCGCTTCATCGTGAGGCGAAGCTACAAGAAAAATACAGGAATTGGTCGACAGTCGATGCTCGCCGGGCTGGCCTCGCTCCGAATTCGCGCTACGTGCGATATCCACTCCAAAAAAGACCTGGACCGCGCCTCCACGCGATAAGCTGCGCACTCGTCACGTGACCGATACGGGGCACCCACCCCCGCGAAATCTCCCCCCATGGCCGAAGCAGAGCGAGTGATGACCGAACCGCCGCCCGTGCCGGAGAGCGCGACGCCCGCTCCTGGGAGCGCGTCGGCCAGTCACGTCGCGGCCAGCGTCGCGGACCCCGAGCCCACCGGCGACGCCGGCGAGCAAGACGAGGCCGCGGGAGAAGCTGCGGCTCCTTCTCCGGCTCCGGCGGTGGTGGCGGCCGAAGTCGTCGTGAGCGCGGAGATCGGCGGGCCGAGCAAGTCGGTGGTCGCTCCGTCGGAGCTGGTCGACCCGCTCCTCGGCAAGGTCATCGACGGTCGCTTCCGCATCCTCTCGCTCCTCGCCAAGGGGGGCATGGGCCGCGTCTACCGCGCGGAGCAGGTGCAGCTCGGGCGCATCTGCGCGGTCAAGGTGCTGCACCCGAAGTACACCGGCGATCGTGATCCGGAGTTCGCCCGGCGCTTCTTCCTCGAGGCGAAGATCGCCTCGCAGCTGACGCACCCGAACACCGTCACCATCTTCGACTACGGGCAGGACAAGGAAGAAGACATCTTCTTCATGGCGATGGAGCTGCTGGACGGCTCCACCCTCCACCGCGCCATCCGCACCGACGCGCCGTTCCCGCCCGAGCGCGTGGCGTACATCGGCAGGCAGCTTTGCCGCAGCCTGCGCGAGGCGCACCGCCTCGGCGTCATCCACCGCGATCTCAAGCCGGCCAACGTCATCCTCACGGTCCACGGCGACGAGCCGGACTTCGTGAAGGTGCTCGACTTCGGGCTGGTGAAGCAGATCGAAGGGGCCATCGAGGAGCTGACCCAGACGGGGCTCTTCATGGGCTCGCCGAAGTACATGGCGCCGGAAGCGATCCGCGGTGACCCGGTCGACGGGCGCGCGGACATCTACTCGCTCGGCGTCATGATGTACGAGATGACCTGCGGCAAGGTGCCGTTCGAGAAGTCGAACAGCCTGGGCACGCTGATGGCGCACGTGAACGACGCGCCGCCGCCGATGGAGAGCATGTGCCCGGGTCTGGCCGTGCCGCCGGAGCTGTCGGAGGCCATCTTCGCCTGCCTGGCGAAGGATCCGGAGGACCGCCTCGCCACGATGGAGAACGTGCTCCTCGCGCTCAAGCGCGTGGGCGGTCACACCGGCGAGTACCGCTCGGGCATGACCGGCACGCCGCCGGCCGTGGTCCGGAACGAGTCCGCCCATGGCAGCGGGCACATGAGCAGCCGTCCGCCGCCGTCCGCGTCCGGAGCGCAGAGCGCGCGGGCCATCTCGCTGCGCGAGGCGCCCCTCGAGAGCATCTTCGACGACGCCGCGGGCAGCCAGGCCGCCGCGACGCAGCTGGTGGAGCCGCCGCTCGACGCCAACGGCCAGCACGAGGTGAACCGACCGTCCGAGTCGATGCGCGCGCGACCGAGCTTGCCCAGCACGTCGCGCGTCGGCTCGTCGCTGCCGCCGCCGCTGCCGAACGGGCGCGCGACGTCGACGTCGTCCGTCCCGGCGGCTCCGACCGTGCCGTCGCTGCCGCCGACGCCCGACTCCGCGGAGGACGTCAGCGACGATCCGTTCGAGGCGTCGGCCAGCGGTGTGTCGGGCGGCACGCGCGCGTCCACCGTCTCGCTGGCCTCGTTCCGTCCGCACCTGCCGGCGCCGCCGGAGCGCAGCTCGGCGCTCTGGGGGATCGCCGGTGGCGCCGCGGTGGTGCTCGCCGTCGCGGTGGTCATGTGGCTGCGCGGTGATTCGCGGCCGCGCGCCGGTTCCGTGGAGGCGCAGGCGTTGACCACCCCGGCGGTTCGCTCGGTGGAGAGCCTTCCGCTGGCAGCTCCGGGAGCAGGGGCAGGCACGGGCGCGAACGCGGGGCCGGCGTCGGTGACGTTCCGCATGACCAGCGATCCGGCCGGCGCCCAGGTCCGCGAGGACGGCGTCGAGCTGTGCACGGCGACGCCGTGCGATCTGCTGTTCCGCGGCGACGCGGCGGCGACGGGGCACGCGCACCACCTCACTGTCATGCGCGCCGGCTACCGCACCGAGACGCTCACCGTGCATCCGGAGGAGTCCGCCGCGACGGTGCACCTCACGTACGCGCGCGGT
>JAMFST010001221.1 GCA_026225435.1 Labilithrix luteola | reverse complement strand
CAACTGGATCCCGATTGGCACCCGCGGCCAATACGAATATGTCCGCGTCGACCTCGCAAACGGCGGCGGGCCGGGCCAGACATTCAACGGAAAGACATGCCAGAACGGCCTCCAGCGCATGCGAAGCGACGGCCCGTTCACGGCCACGATCTGGGGCTGGGACCAATATGCGAGCTACGCCTATCCAGGTGGCCTCGCGCAGCGAAAGCTCGTCCAGACGGCGCTTCCACCGATCAGGTGACCCCGCGATAGTCCGATGGCGTCTACGACGTCCACGTCTTGAACGCGCGCGCGAAGCTCTTCTCGCTGGCGAAGCCCGCGGCCAGCGCCACTTGCTTGATGGGCAGGCTCGTTCGCCGCAGCAGCTCGGTCGCGCGCTGCTGCCGCATCTCGTCCTTCAACGTCTGCAGCGCGGCCCCCTCGAGCGCCAGCTGCCGGTGAAGCGAGCGCACCGACAGGTGCAGCGCCGCGGCCAGCGCCACCCCCGTCGCGGGGGCCGGCGCGGAGGCGCCCGGTGCCAGGGCGAGGTGCTGGCGCACCCGCTCCACCAGGAAGCGATCGCGCTGGTAGGGCCGCACGGTCAGCGGCAGCGCGCGTCGCAGCATCTTGTTCAGCGCGCGCTCGTCGCGGCGCGGCGCGATCGCCAGGTAGCGCCCCTCGATGAGCATGCTGGCGCTCTTCGCCCCGAAGCGCACCGGTCCGGGGAAGAGCAGCGGGTAGACGCTGACGTGCCGCGGCGCCGCGAAGGGGAAGGTGACGTCGCGCAGCGGCAGGCGTGAGTTGATCAACCAGCAGGCGTAGCCCTGCACGTAGCGCAAGGTGGTGAGCAGGCTGAACTCGTGCACCTCGGAGGCGCTGGCCATCGCTCCGAGCCGCCCGGGTACCCGCCGCTCCTCGATCGACAGCCGCGCGCCCACCACGCCGGCCACCGTCTCGGGCGTGAAGGTGAGCAGGAGATCGTCCGTGAGCAACCGGTGGTGCCGGCACCAGCGCCGCAGCGCGCTCCCCAGGGTCGGCGCGCCCAGCGACGCGCGGCACAGCATGCCGTACGTGCCCCAGGGCAACCGCCGCGAGAACCAGCCGAGCGCCTCGTCGTCCAGCTCCTGCATCGCCGCCGACGAGAGCTTCTCCAGCTGATCGGAGTCGATCCGTCCATTTGGACGGCGGAGCTGCGCCGGCGTGATGCGCGCGCTGGCGAGCGCGGCCGCCGGATCGGCCCCGTACTTCTCGTAGGCCGACACGATGGCGCGGACGAAGACCATGGGCGTCTCCTGCCGCCGCGCTCGCCGAGCCTCCGCCACCGCCACCACCATGGCACCGTCGTAGCACGCCGAAGTTGGCACCATCTGCAACCCCGCTGGCGCGCGTTGCCCCCGGGGCGCCTCTAGTCTCGATCGCCATCATGGCCCACTTCACCGGACTCGAGTTCGCCCTGGGCGAGACGCACGACCTGCTGCGCGCCGCCGTCCGTGACTTCGCCGCGAAGCAGATCGCGCCACGTGCGAAGTCCATCGACGAGGAGAACCTCTTCCCCGCCGACCTGTGGAAGCAGCTCGGGGACCTCGGCCTGCACGGCATGACCGTCTCCGAGGAGTACGGCGGCAGCAACCTGGGCTACCTGGCGCACATCCTGGCGATGGAGGAGGTCTCGCGCGCCTCGGCCTCGGTCGGACTGTCCTACGGCGCCCACTCGAACCTGTGCGTGAACCAGCTCCATCGCAACGGCAACGCCGAGCAGAAGGCGCGCTACCTGCCGAAGCTGGTCAGCGGTGAGCACGTGGGGGCGCTGGCCATGAGCGAGCCGGACGCCGGCTCCGACGTGCTGAGCATGAAGCTCCGCGCGGAGAAGCGCGGCGACCGCTACGTGCTCAACGGCGCCAAGATGTGGATCACCAACGGCGCCGACGCCGACGTGCTCGTGGTCTACGCCAAGACCGATCTCTCGGCCGGCCCCGGCGGCGTCACCGCCTTCATCGTCGAGAAGGGGGCGCGCGGTCTCGGCTACGGCGAGAAGCTCGACAAGCTCGGGATGCGCGGCTCCAATACCTACCCGCTCTTCTTCGAGGACTGCGAGGTCCCGGAGGAGAACATCCTCGGCGGCCTCGGGCGCGGCACCAAGGTGCTCATGAGCGGCCTCGATTACGAGCGCGCCGTGCTCTCCGGCGGGCCACTCGGGATCATGGCCAGCTGCATCGACGTGGTGCTCCCGTACGTCCACGACCGCAAGCAGTTCGGCCAGAGCATCGGCACGTTCCAGCTGATCCAGGGGAAGCTGGCCGACATGTACACGACCTGGTCGGCCTGCCGCGCCTACGTCTACGCCGTCGGCCAGGCCGCCGACCGCGCCGACCACGCCCGCACCCTGCGCAAGGACGCCGCCGGCGCCATCCTCTACGCCGCCGAGAAGGCCACCTGGATGGCCGGCGAGGCGATCCAGATCCT
>JAMFST010001220.1 GCA_026225435.1 Labilithrix luteola | reverse complement strand
GATCCGGAGGATCGCGTGAAGGCGGCCGGGATCGAGGCGACCACCATCGGCGAAAACGTGGCGCACGCCGCGAACGCGACTCTCGCCCACCGCGCGCTCTACGAGAGCCCCTCGCACCGCGCGAACCTGCTCAAGCGCGGATTCCGCCAGCTCGGAATCTCGGCGCTCCCTGGTCCCGACGGCAGCATCTGGGTCACCGAGCTGTTCGCCGCGGACTGACAAGCGTCGTGCTCCGCACGACGTTCGCCGAAGGCGACCAAGGGGAGGCTCGAAACCGAAGGTTTCGAGGGGAGCGGCAGCGCGGCAGCTCCCCCGGGACCCGTCGTAAGTCCGTGAGCGCGAACAGCGCTCGCTGACTTACTTCGCGCCGCCCTCGTTCACGATCTTGAACTCGACGCGGCGGTTGGCGGTGCGGCCCTCCTCCGTCTTGTTGTCGGCGATCGGCCTCTCCTCGCCGAAGCCGTGCGCTTCGAGGCGGCTGCCGGCGATGCCGTGCTCGGTGAGCCAGCGGACGACCGACTCGGTGCGCCCCTGCGACAGCTTGAGGTTCATCTCGTTGCTGCCGCGGTCGTCGGTGTGCCCTTCGACGCTCATGCGGGTGATCTGCGGGTTCGCCTTCAGGAGATCGGCGACCTCCTGGAGGATCGGGAAGCTGTCCGGGAGGATGGTCGACTTGCCGGTGGCGAAGTGGACCTGCTTGAGCACGCGGACCTCGTTGCCCTCCATGCGGATGAAGCTGGGGCAGCCGTTCTGCTTCGGGTCCTTGCTCGGCTTCCCGGGCTCCTTCGGGCAGGCGTCCTTGACGTCGGGGATGCCGTCCTGGTCGGCGTCCGTCTCCGGGCAACCGTCCTGGTCGTCGACCCCGTCCTTGTCCTCGGGCTGATCCGGGCACTTGTCCATCGAGTCGGGGATGCCGTCGCCGTCGCGATCGGGCGGGAGCGGGCAGCCGTCCTCGGGCGACTCGCCCTGGTGATCTTCCGGCTGGTCCGGGCACGCGTCGATGTCGTCCGGGATGCCGTCGTGATCCGAGTCCTTCATCCCCTCGTCGTGGGTCGGCCGCACCCGGCGGTGCTCGGGCGGCGACGGAGCGCTGGTGTCGAGGATCGGAACGTAGAAGCCGGCCAGGCCGACGACGCGGAAATCGGGCGCGCCGTAGCCGTCGTTGATCAGGCTGCCGGCGCCCAGGCCGATCCACCAGCGCTGCTTGGCCCCCAGGCGCATGCGCCCTTCGACCTGCCACTCCAGCGGCGTGTTCTGGTGGGTGAAGACCGTGTTGCCGGTGGCCGACGAGCTCCCCTGCAGGCCGGTCGACCCGAAGATGGTCGCCCCGAGGCGGAACTTCTCGTTCTTGAAGGGGACGAAGGCGCCGACGGCCCAGCGCCACTCGTCGCCGATGCCCAGGCCGTTGCCGTGGACCGGATCGTTGATGATGGCGTCGGGGCGGAAGTTGAAACCGGTGTTCGCGTCGAGGGCGACCGGGCCGATCTTGTACTCGCCGGTGACCATGAGCGTGCCGGTCACCTCGTTGTCGCTGCCGAAGTTCGCCTGGGTGCCGCTGGGGACGTTGAAGCTCCCCTGCACCCCGAGGGCGCCGCGCCGGTCCTTCGTCTGCAGGATGATCGCGCGCGCATCGAGGCGGATGTCGCCGACCGCCGGCCCGCCGGTGTTGAACGCCGAGGTGTTCCCGTTGCCGCCGAGCGTCGAGTAGTCCGGCAGGTCACCGTTCTGCCCCCAGGCGATGGGGAGCGCGGCGCCGATGCTGAAGCGGTCGAGGAACTGGAAGCCGATGTTGGCGTACGTCGAGTACTGGTTGTTGATGACGCCGCCCGAGGAGCGCTGCTGCACCTGCTGATCGCTGGTGATGTCGCTCGTGTGCAGCGGCCGCCGCGCGTAGCCGACCGCCAGCTGCGCGTAGAAGTTGAACCCCGGGTCCTGCACCGGGCGGTAGATGGCGATCCCGTCCTCCGGCCCGCCCGGCACCTCGAGCCGGTCCAGGTGGAAGGTGTTCTGCTGCGCGTGGGCTTCGGGAGCCGCGGCCAGCGAGGCCACCACGGCAAGGCCGGAGGCTGCGGCGAGCGTTACAGACGAGGAGATGCGGGAGCGGCGAGTAGAGCGCGTCACGAATCGCGACCTTAGATGGACCGGGGGCGCCGAGGAAAGTCCGCAGGCTGGGGAATAAGAAGAAAGCGACGAGAAGTTCTCCATCCCCGTTGACCACCGGAAATTAACCTGCTTCTCTGCGCCTCCCCATGAAGCGCACCTACCAGCCCCACAACATTCGCCGTATCCGGACGCACGGCTTCCGCGCCCGCATGGCGACCCCCGGTGGTCGCCAGGTCCTTCAGAACCGCCGCCGCAAGGGTCGCAAGCGGCTCGCGGTCACCATCTACCAGAAGTGAGTCCGGACGCAGCCGCGCTCTCCGGCTTCGGTCGTGAGCGTCGGCTGCGAAAGCGACCCGACTTCCAGCGAGTTCAGACGACGGGCGTCCGCGTTCACGCGGCGCACTACCTCTTTCTCGTTCAAGCTCGACCTTCGGGGGCCATCGGATCTACGTCCGGTCAGGCCCCCGTCGTCGTTTCTGGTGCTGCCTCCGAGCCGGCCAGGCTCGGTCTGGTGGCGACGAAGAAGCTCGGCAATGCCGTGGTTCGCAATCGCGTGAAGCGCGTCTGCCGAGCCTGCTTTCGTCTCCTTCCTGGCCTGGTTCCCCCGGGGATCGACCTGGTGGTCATCCCGCGACAAGGTGCCGAAGCGCTCGGGCTCGCCGAGGCGCTCGCCGAGTGGCGCTCCGCGGCGCGAAATCTCGCGTCGAAATCGCGAAATGTCCTGGCGCAGCCGCCGGCGGCGCCGCACGTTCCGCCGCGATGAGCCGCGCGCTGACCGCTTTCCTGATCGGGCTCGTGCATTTGTACCAGCGGTTCATCTCGCCGCTGCTTGCCCCCTCCTGCCGCTTCGAGCCGTCGTGCTCGCGCTATGCCGAAGCTTGTCTAAAGGCCCACGGCGCTGGCCGCGGCAGCTTGCTTTCGCTGATCCGCCTGTGTAAGTGCCACCCGTTTCACCCGGGCGGAGTCGATCTTCCGCCGCCCGCCGCGTGAACACGAAATAAGCGCCGAGCCCGAGTCGACCAAATCAAGATGGACCGATCCTCCCTCATTCGCACCCTGCTGATCATCGGGGCGTCGATCCTGTTCTTCAAGTTCGCCCTTCCCAAGATCACCGGGAAGTCCGACATCCCCCAGGCCATCGCCTCGGAGCACTACGTCAACGCCCCGGGCTTCGAGCCCGACGTGGTGGACGGCGCGCCGGGCGGCCCCGCCACGCCCCCCGAGGGGGAGCTGTGCACCATCAAGGGGAACCGCTTCGACGCGCAGCTCAGCTCGCGCGGCGCCGGTCTCGAGCACCTCTGGATCCGCGACCCGCAGTACGCCGCCGGCAGCACCGGTCTCGATATCTCCACCACGCCGGACCACGAGCGCTGGCGCAACCTGCGCACTCTCTTCCGCGAGCTGCCGATCAGCGGCGACGTCGCGGCAGCGCCCGACGACCAGGTGAAGTTCGACCGCTTCAACTGGAAGGTCGAGTCGCTCGGCGGCACCGGCTGCAAGTTCACCTACGCCGACGACACCGTCTCGCTCGAGAAGACGATCACCGCCACCGAGCGCCCCTTCGAGCTGGCGGTCACCACCACCATCAAGAACCTCGCGACCAGCGCGAAGAAGCACCGCTTCAGCATCCAGGAGTTCGCCTACCGCGCGAACCACGAGGTGAAGGGTCACCTCGGCCGCGTGTCGCCCTTCCAGACCGACCTGCAGTGCGCGCGCGAAGGGGACGTCGTCCGCAAGAACAAGGACGACTTCAAGACCGGCTGGTACTCGCAGCCGCTGTCGAACCGCTACACCGCCATCGCCAACACCTTCTTCGCCCAGGCGCTGATGCCCGTCCCCGCGAAGGACGGCGTCGCCCCCGAGTGCCAGATCCTCGCCGAGCAGTGGTTCGCTCCGGGCCAGGACAAGGACGACGACAACGCGGGCGCCATCTACCACTCGACCCTCGAGTACCCCTCGCGCGAGCTGCAGCCCAACGAGAGCACGACCTACCAGGACGTCGCCTTCTTCGGCCCCAAGGAGCGCGAGATCCTCTCCAAGGTCGACGGCGGCGCGCCCCACCTGAACGACCTCATCAACCTCGGGTTCTTCTCGCCGGTGGCGCGGGTCCTCGTCGGCATCCTCGCCTTCTTCCACGACCACGTGACGGTGGGGAACTGGGGCCTGGCCATCGTCGCGATGACCATCTGCCTCAAGCTGGTGCTCTTCCCCCTGTCGATCCCGCAGATCCGCACGATGATCGCCATGCGGCGGCTCAAGCCGGAGATCGACGCGGTGAACAAGAAGTTCGCCCACGACGCCCAGGCCAAGCAGATGGCCACCATGGAGGTCTACCGGAAGAACAAGGTGAACCCCCTCGGTGGCTGCCTCCCGCAGCTGGTGCAGATGCCGGTGTGGTTCGCCATGTACACCACCCTGCAGACCGCTGTAGAAATGTACCACGTGAAGTTCCTGTGGTTCCAGGACCTCTCCGCGCCGGATCAGTTCTACATCCTGCCGCTCCTGCTGGTGGGCACGCAGATCCTCAACCAGCGCATCGTGCCCCAGCAGGGCATGGACCCGGTGCAGCAGAAGATGATGATGTTCCTCATGCCGGCCGTCTTCGGCGTCATGATGATCTTCCTGCCCGCGGCGCTCGGTGTTTACATGCTCACCAACCAGGCGCTGGGCATCATCCAGCAGCTCGCGGTGCAGAAGGTGGCACCGGCCGCAGCCATCAATGCTGGTTCATCGAGCGCCGGCAGCGATATCGTAGTGAAGCCCGTAACGGACAAGTCGGAGAAGGCACGTGTCTGAAATTCAAGCGAACGACGAAGCAGCAACGAAGAGCGACTCGCAGACGGACCCGCAGACAGGCCGCGCGCACGCGTTCGTCTCGATGCTCGTCGAGAAGATGGACATGGACGCGGACGTCACCCTCGCGCCGGACGACGGCGAAGGGGGCGAGGACGAGATCCGGCTGGAGATCGAGGGTCCCGACGCTGGCCGGCTGATCGGCAAGCGCGGCCTGGTGCTCGAGGCCATCCAGTACCTGACGAGCCGCGTGGCTCACCGTCCGGGCGAGCCGCGCAAGCACGTGGCCGTCGACGCGGAAGGCTACCGCGCCCGTCACGAGGACCAGCTCTCCGAGATGGCGAAGAAGCTGGGCGACCGCGTCGCCGCCGAGGGGAAGGTCATCACCTTCGACCCGATGAGCGCGCGCGATCGTCGCATCGTCCACAAGGCGCTGCAGGACGTGCCGGGCGTGCGCACCGAGAGCAACGGCGAAGGCCAGGACCGCCGGGTGCAGATCATCCCGGTCCGCGCCGCCGCGACCTGAAGCCGGCCTCGTCTTCATGAAGGAAAGCCGCGGCGGTCATCGTTACAGCAACCTCGACGGGACCACTCCCGACAAGGGGTTCGCCGCGATCTTCAAGTGGCAGGTCACCGACCGGCTGAGCGGCAAGCGCCCGAAAGGGATCCCCGCCGCTCCCACGCCGGTCCGGCCGAACGACGGCGCGGCGTTGCTCCCGGCCACGCCCCACCTGACCTGGATCGGGCACGCCAGCTTCGTCCAGCGCCTGGGCGGCAAGCTGCTGGTGACCGATCCCGTCTGGGGAAATGTACCGGGTGGGATCAAGCGGCTGGCGCCACCGGGCGTCGCCTTGCGTGCGCTGCCGCCGGTGGACGTGGTCAGCGTCTCGCATAGCCATTACGACCACCTCGACCTGCCGACGTTGAAGGCGCTGGCCGAAGGGCCGGCGAAGGACGCCACCTTCATCGTGCCTTCGAGCGTCGGCGAGGTGCTGGCCGGCGCGGGCATCGCCAACGTCGTCGAGCTCCCCTGGTGGAGCGCGCACACGGTCGGGGACCTGCGGGTCACGCTGGTGCCGGCGCAGCACTGGTCGATGCGCGTCCCCTGGGACAGGAACCGTCGCCTGTGGGGCGGCTTCGTCTACGAGGG
>JAMFST010001219.1 GCA_026225435.1 Labilithrix luteola | reverse complement strand
GCGGTCACCACCACCACCGCCGAGACACCGATGAAGATGCCGAGGATGGTCAGCGCCGAGCGCGTCTTGTTGCGCCGGATCGCCAGGCCGGCGAGCCGGATCGCCGCGAGGATGATCTTCACGACGTCGCTGCCGAGCGCGGGACCGGGGGCGGAGTCGGCCGCGGCGTGAAGAGCGAGAGCAGCAGGTAACGGAGCAGCACCAGCGTCGCCAGGACCAGGGCGACGAGCGCGGCGATCCCCGCGGCGCGGAAGCTGTCGAGATGATCGAGGAGCTGCACCGGGAGCGTGGGCACCTGCCAGTAGAGCAGCGGCGCGAGCACCCCCGAGGTGACGAGCGTGTACCAGAGCGACAGGCGCACCCGCTGGTCGGACGTGAGCGGCTTGCCCAGCTTGCGCCGGCCGTAGCGGGCGGCGACGAACGACTCGCCCAGCACCGCCGTGAGCAGCACGATCCAGGGGACCTTCTGCCCGAGCACGATGCCGTTGTACATTCCGCCCACGACCGCTCCGGCGAGCAGCCCGACGAGCATCATGGCGAAGACGGCGAAGGGGACCTTGCCGCCGAGACGGCGCTTCACCAGCGCCTCCGGGCTGAGCGTCGCCTCCTCGTCCTTGGTCTGGGCGAACACCTGCGGCGGCGGCAGCGCGGCCAGCTCGGCGGCGGCGTCCACCGGCTTGTCCTGCCGCACGTCGCTCACCACCTTGCCGTCGCGCACGGTGATGACCCGCGAGGCGCAGGCGGCGATGTCTTGCTCGTGGGTGACCAGGCAGATGGTGATGCCCATGTCGCGATTGAGCCGCTGCAGGAGCGAGAGCACCTCGAGGCTGGTGCGCGTGTCGAGGTTACCCGTCGGCTCGTCCGCCAGGAGCAGCGGCGGATCGGTGACGAGGGCGCGAGCGATGGCCACGCGCTGCTGCTGCCCGCCGGAGAGCTGGTTGGGAGTGTGGTGACCCCGATCGCCGAGCTGCACCGCCTTGAGCGCCGCCATCGCCCGGTCGCGACGCTGCTTGGCCGGGACGCCGCGGTACACCAGCGGGAGCTCCACGTTCTCCTGCGCGGTGGTGCGCGGGAGCAGGTTGAACCCCTGGAAGATGAAGCCGATCAGCCGGTTGCGCACCAGCGCGCGGCCGTCGTTCGTGCGCCCGCCGACGTCGAGACCGGCCAGGCGGTAGTAGCCGTGCGTGGGGCGGTCGAGGCAGCCGAGGATGTTCATCATCGTCGACTTGCCCGAGCCGCTGGTGCCGACGATGGCCACGAACTCCCCGCGGCGCACCGTGAGCTGCACGTCGCGCAGCGCGCGCACCACGCCGGCCCCCGAGTCGTAGTCCTTGGTGACGTGGGACAGCTCGATGAGCGGCTCCGCCGAGGCGAGCGCCATCTGCGAAGGGGGGATCGCCGGCTCCCCCTCGTAGATCGCCATCGCGCTCGTCGCGACGTTCTGGGCAGGCGCTTCCATCAGAAGAACTTCTTCTTCTTCTCGTCGTTCTCGTCGGTGACCACCTTGGAGCCGTCGGGCAGCGCGCCCGGCAGGACCTCGGTGTTGAGGCCGTCGGTGATGCCGATGGCGATGAGGCGCTCCTCGGCCTTCTCGTCGCCGGGCTTCTCGCTGGTCATGACCCACACCCTCCCCTGCCCCTTGGCCAGCGGCGGCTGCGGCGGCTGCGGGATCGGCTTGTCGTCCGGCCCCTTCGGCGGCGTCGGCTTGTAACGGAGCGCCGAGTTGGGGATCCCCTTGGCCTGCTTCACCTCGCGAGTGCGGATGGTGACCGTCGCCGTCATGCCGGGGCGCAGCTTGGAGTCCGGGTTGGCGACGTCGATGACCGCCGAGTAGGTGACGACGCCCGAGACCGTGTTCGGGCTGAAACGCACCTGGCCGACGATGCCGTGGAAGGTCTCGCCGGGAAACGCGTCGACCACCGCGTCCGCGTCCATGCCCTCCTTCAGCTTGCCGACGTCGGCCTCGTCCACGTCGGCGAGGACGCGCATCTTGCTCAGATCCTGCGCGATGACGAAGAGCACCGGCGCCTGGAACGAGCCGATGACCGTGGCGCCCGGGTCGATGCTGCGCGTGACGACCACGCCGTCCACCGGAGCGTAGATCTTGGTGTAGCCGAGGTTGGCGTTGACCTGCCGCAGCTGCGAGGTCTGCGCCATGACCTGCGCCTTCTGCCCGGCGAGCGCGGCGACCGACTGATCGTAGAGCGCGGTGTTGGCGTCGAAGTTCCCCTTGGCGGTGTCGAGATCCCCCTGGCTGGCGAGCTTGTCGGAGAAGAGGCGCTGGGT
>JAMFST010001218.1 GCA_026225435.1 Labilithrix luteola | reverse complement strand
GGTAGCCGAGGTCGGCGAGCAGGCCGAGCGAGTGGTCGCCGATGCCGAAGCGACCGGCGCGGAAGGAGCGCGGGGCGTGGCCGAAGGCGCGGGTGAAGTCGGCGGTGAGCGAGGCGAGCTTGGCCTCCTCGACCTCGCGCGGGTAGTCGCGCTGGAAGACCTTGGTGACCTCCGGCTCGAAGTCGTCCGGCGTGGCGAATTCCCCGTGCAAGTGCGTCCCCAGCTCCGAGGTCGCGCCTACCCGGCGCAGCGCCTCGAGGCTCGCGTCGTCACGCATCACCTCGGGCGAGAGCAGGTACGTCGCCTTGGCGCCGTGCGCGCGGAAGAGCGGCTCGAGCCGCGCCTCGATCCCCTCGGTGATCCCGCCGAAGCGCAGCGGTCGCTGGAGCTTCCAGCCCGGCCCCTTGTCGCACTCGCAGTCGATCGAGACGCAGAGGTAGATCGCGGCGGAGGACGGCGGGCTCACGGGAGGCCTGGAACCATAGCGCGGGCGTGCTCGTGCGCGAGGGTCACCGGCGTCTTGGCGAAGTCGAGCTTGAACTGGGCGATCGAGGCGCGCTTCTCGTCGGCGTCGCCTTCCACCGGGATGCCGCCGAGGTCGAAGAGGGTGCAGCCCTGCTCGCGCGCCCAGCGGGCCGCGGCGGCCATCGGCGGCGCCATCTTGGAGAACGACCTCTCCACGTTCGACGACGCGCCAAGGACGAAGGTGGCGACGGCGCCGTGGCGCACGACGAAGAGCGCCGCGAGCGTCTCCCCCTGGTGCTCGGCGAGGAAAAAGGCGCCGTCTCCCGGCGCGACGAAGGCCTGGTGCAGCGCCTCGAAGTACGCGCGCGGTCGCCCGTGCTTCCCCTGGCCGGTCATGAGCGCGGTGTGGAGCGCGTGGAGCGGCGCGATGGCGTCGGCGCCCCCTTGCCGGACGGTCGCGCCGGCCTTCTCCGCTTGCCGCAGCTTGCGACGCAGAGCCTCGCGCTCCTTGCCGGCAAACAGCTCGACGGGGGATGCGCCGGGTGCACCGGTCTCGGTCGATGCCGGCGGGAGCGGAAGGCGGAGGGTTCGCGCGTGCGAGCCGTCCGCCTCCTGTGCGTCCTTCCAGCCGGCCTCGGCGAGGATGCGCGTCGCCTCCGTGGCCTCGTCGTCGGCCCAGTAGGGCATGGCGGTCAGCCGGGCGATGCCGTGGCGCGCCGCCGTGCTCGCCAGGGCGCCGAGCACCTCGGGCAGATCGGCGAGATCGGCCACCACCGGCCCGCGCTCCACCGCCCCGACAGGGAGCGGAACGGCGAGCGCCACCGGACGGGTCACCCGCGCCGCCCCGATGAGCCGGAGCTCGCCCGATTCCTCGCGCCGCCGCACCAGGAGATAGCGGGTGGCGATCTTCCGCACGCTGCGAGTCACCGCGTCCCAGGCGGGGAGCTGCGCGTAATGCCCACCGCGTGCTCCAAGGACGAAGCTGCGGTACTCGGCCAGCTCGCCGCCGCCGGGTCCGTCCGAGAGCTCGCGCACCCACGCCGTCTCGAGCGGTCTGCCCACGCGGCCCCTCCTACCACGATCGTCCCGATCCGCGACGCGCGGCGAGGTCGGTGACGCCATCGTTTCCGTTCCGGCGCTGATCGCCTATATCCGCGCGGGCCCATGACCGGTCTGCCTGCGTCGCTCCTCGAGCCCAAGCTCGTCCCCCAGCGGCCGGTCCGCGCGCTCTTCATCAACGACACCGCCCGCAACGGTGGCCCGGGGCGCAGCCTCTTCTACATCCTCAAGTTCCTCGAGACCGACGCCATCGACCGCACGGTGCTCCTGCCGCGCCCTGGCGTGATCGGCGATCTGTACGCCCGCGAGGGGATCTACGAGCGGCTCATCTTCGAGAGCGATCTGGTGGAGAACCCCATCGAGCCGTGGGACCGGCCGATGATGCGCGAGGACTTCGACGCGCCGCTGGCGTTGCGCGGCGTGCGCCTGGTGGGCAACGTCGCCCGCAGCGTCCGCGGCCTGGCCACGCTCTCGCGGGTCATCAAGCGCGAGAAGTACGATCTGCTCTACTGCAACGGCACCAACGCCTGCTTCGCCGGCGGCGCGCTCTCGTTCCTCACCGGCGTCCCCTCGCTCTGGCACGTCCGCTACACCCACGTGCCCGCGGCGCTCGAGCGGCTGCACGCCGAGCTGGCAGCGAGCAAGGGGGTCGGCCGTATCATCTGCGTGTCCAAGGCGGCGCAGTCGCTCTTCGGCGCGAGCAGCCGGGACAAGACGCGCGTCATCCACAACGCGCTCGACGCCAGCGAGTTCTCCGCCGGCAACGTCGAGGGGAAGCTCCGCTCCGAGCTCGGGCTGGCGGCCGACACGGTCATCATCGGTAGCCAGGGGCGCATCCTGCCGCGCAAGGGCTACCTCGAGATGGTGAACGCGGCCCACCGCGCCTTCGAGATGATGAAGCCGGAGGAGTGCCAGAAGGTGCACTTCGTCATCCTCGGCGACACGCCGGAGGACATCCGCCCCGACCACCTGGCCGAGTG
>JAMFST010001217.1 GCA_026225435.1 Labilithrix luteola | reverse complement strand
GAAGATCGCCTCGTCCGCCGCCAGCATCGCGCGGCGCAGCGCGGGGGCGACGTCCGCGTCGGCGAGCAGCGGAGCCGCGAACACCTGGTCGAAGGCGACCACGGCGGCTGCGCAGACACACGCATTGGCGTTGTACTTGGAATTGCCCCGCGAGATCACGACGAGCACCGCGGAGCTGTCCCGGAGCGACACCTCGCGAACCAGGACATTGTCGGTGTTGGGCTGCGCCGGGGCCGGCGCCTTCCAGAGTGACGTTCGGGTGACGGCGCGCGCGCGGCGAAAGGCGAGGAACGCCGAGCACGTCGCGCTACCTCCGAGAGGCGCGGCGCGGCCGGCGCGAGCGATTCGATCGATGTCGGCCTCCAGGCGCAGGGTGCGATCGTCCATCGGGGGAGCGTATCGTGAAGCCGAGACACGAGCGCGAACCAGCAGGGACCTGGTAGCGTTCTTCGGGCCTCATGTTCCGCCTCACCACCGTCGCTCGCAAGCTCGTCTTCCTCGTCGCGCTCTCCGGGGTCGCGGCGGCGGTCACGCTGGTCATCCTCTTCTGGGTCATGCCGCGGCAGCTCCTCGACGAGGTCGACGACCGGGTCGAGGACGCGCAGCGCTCGTTCCAGAGCGAGCTCGATGACGACCTGGCCGACCTGACCATCGCCGCGCGCGTGCTCGCCAGCAACCCGGCCACCAACCGCGGCGTCGAAGAGCACGACGCCACCCTGGCGACCCGCGTGGCGCAGCAGTTCCTCTCGGTCTACCCGGACATCGACGTGGTCCTCGCCGACGCCGACGGCAAGGTGATCGCGCAGCTCGGCTGCTCGGTCCCCCCGACGACGCTCGCCGACCTCCCCGAGATCCCCACCGGCAAGCCGTTCCGCGGCGTGGTGCACCACGGCTGCGAAGCGCGCGACGGCCGCCCCATCTCCGCGCTCGTGATCTCCGAGCCGATCGCCAGCGGCGGCACGGTCGCCGTCCTCGAGCCGCTCGACGTCGCCTTCGCCAGCAACGCGAGCGCCAAGCTGGGTCTCGAGCTGCAGCTGGAGCCGGACGGCACCGACACGGTCCGCACCGGCGCCTTCCCCGCCGGCTCGGAGGCGGCGGCCACGAGCTCACCGGTCCTCTTCGTGCGCGAGGTGGGCGGGAAGAAGATCACCTGGGCCATCGACCGCTTCGAGCCCAAGGGGCTGGCGCCGCACGCGCTCCTGGTCATCGCCGCGCTCGACGTCACCGACATCCAGCACGTGGTGCGCACCAACCTGTGGATGTCCGTCGCCATCCTGCTCTTCGCCGTCTTCGGCGCGCTGGCCTACGGCGGCGGTGTCGCCAGCACCATGTCGCGCGGTCTCAACCGGGTGAGCGCCGCCCTGAAGCGCCTCGAGAAGGACGAGTACGTCCACGTCGACGACATCCGCACCGGCGACGAGCTCGAGGACCTGGCGACCGGCTTCAACACCATGGTCGACGGCCTCAAGGACGCCAAGGAGATGCGCGAGAAGTACGGCAAGTACCTCACCACCTCGCTCATCGACGCGCTCCACAGCGGCAAGAAGGTGGAGCTGGGCGGCACCACGCTCGAAGCGTCCATCCTGTTCTCCGATATCCGCAGCTTCACCACCATCAGCGAGAAGATGGACGCCCAGGCGCTCGTCGCGCTCCTGAACGAGTACTTCACCGACATGGTGGAGATCGTCCTCGACGAGGGGGGCGTGGTCGACAAGTACATCGGCGACGCCATCATGGCGGTCTACGGCGGCACCAACCCCGGCCCGGACGACGCGCTGCACGCCGTCCGCTCCGCCGTCCGCATGCGCGGCGCGCTGGTGAAGCTCAACGAGCGCCTCGTCGCCCGCGGCATCGAGCCGCTGCGCATCGGCATCGGCGTCCACTCGGGCATCGTCGTCGCCGGCAACATCGGCAGCGACCAGCACATGTCGTACACGGTCATCGGCGACGCCGTGAATCTCGCCTCGCGCCTGGAGACGGCCACCAAGGAGCTCGGCGAGGACGTGGTCATCAGCGAGGACGCGTACCACCGCGTGAAGACCAAGGTGATGACCCGCCCGCTCAAGGAGATCACCGTGAAGGGGCGCGTGGCGCCGGTGATGACGTACGCGGTGACCAACATCGTCGACTGACGAAACCGAACGCCGCCAGCTGGGACCGCGCCCTCCGCGCCATCGCCGGATGTGGAATGCTGATCTGCAGCCTGTTTGCCCCTCTCCCCTTGCTCGGCGCGTCCCGCGATCACGCTCGCCGCGTCGCGGGGGTCGTCGTCGTCGCTGCCTTCTTCGCCGCGACTTGCGCGCGCGCCTTGGTGATGCGCGGCATGCTCTGCTCGATCCAGTCGGTGAGCACCGCCACGTGGGTCGCCACCTCGCGGCCCATCGGGCTCAGGCTGTACTCGACGTGTGGCGGGATCACCGGGAGCGCGACGCGGATGACGAAGCCGTCGCTCTCGAGCGCCTGGAGGGTCTGCGCCAGCATCTTCTCGCTCACCCCGCCGATGCGCCGGCGCAGGTCGCTGAAGCGGTGCGTCCCCTGGAGCAGCAGCACCAGCGCGAGCACGCCCCAGCGGCTGGTGAGGTGCTCGAGCACCAGGCGCGACGGACACATCGGCTCGGCCAGGTTGCCGGTGCGCGCCGCCGCGCGGCTGGAGAGGGTGACGCCCGCGCTCGCGCCCTTGCTGGTTCCCATGATGGTACCTTACCTCAAAGTGGGTACTTACCGCGGGTAAGCTTCGAACTTAGGGTGGGCCCCGGTCACCTTCGACCGCCAAGGAGCACGTCCCATGATCGTCGTCACCGGAGCCACCGGCCAGCTCGGCCGCCTCGTCGTCCAGCAGCTGCTCGAGAAGATCCCCGCCAGCCAGATCGTCGCCGTCGTCCGCGATGCCGGCAAGGCCGCCGACCTCGCCGCGCGCGGCGTGTCCGTCCGCGTCGCCGACTACAACCAGCCGGCCACCGTGGAAGCGGCGCTCGCGGGCGTCGAGAAGGTGCTCCTCGTCTCCGGCACGGAGCTCGGCAAGCGGGTGGCACAGCACACCACCGTCGTCGAGGCGGCGAAGAAGCAGGGCGCGAAGCTGCTCGCCTACACGAGCATTCCCCACGCCGACACCACGCCCCTGAAGCTCGCCGCCGAGCACCGGGAGACGGAGAAGGTCATCCGCGCTTCGGGCGTGCCCTTCACCTTCCTGCGCAACGGCTGGTACACCGAGAACTACACCGGTCGGCTGCCGCCGGCGCTCGCCCAGGGGGCCATCTTCGGCGCGACCAAGGGGGCCACCATCGGCGTCGCCGCGCGCGCCGACTATGCCGCCGCTGCGGTCACGGTCCTCACCGGCAGCGGCCACGAGAACCGCGCCTACGAGCTCACCGGCGACGGTGACTTCACCCTCCCGGCCTACGCCGCCGAGATCTCGCGGCTCACCGGCAAGACCGTGGTGCACACCGAGGTGTCGCCGGAGGCGCTCGAGCAGGCGCTGGTGGCGGCGGGCCTTCCCGCCCCCTTCGCCGCGATCATGGCCGACTGCGACGTCGGGATCTCCCAAGGGGCGCTCACCGATCCCTCCGGCGACCTCACCCGCCTCATCGCCCGCCCGGTCACCCCCTGGCGCGAGACGCTCGCTGCCGCCATCAAGGCGCTCCACTGAAGCGCTAGGCGGGGAGGACGCGCTCCTTCGGCGGCACGTGGCTCATCACGTGCTCGGCCATCGCCGTGATGGTCAAGCTGGGGTTCACCCCCAGGTTGGCCGGCAAGATCGACCCGTCGACGACGTACAGACCTTCGTAACCGAAGGCACGGCCGT
>JAMFST010001216.1 GCA_026225435.1 Labilithrix luteola | reverse complement strand
GCTCGGCGACTGCGGCCTGACCGGTCGCAAGATCATCGTCGACACCTACGGCGGCATGGGCCGTCACGGCGGCGGCGCCTTCAGCGGCAAGGACCCGAGCAAGGTCGATCGCTCGGCCTGCTACTACGCGCGCTACGTCGCCAAGAACATCGTCGCCGCCGGCCTGGCCAAGCGCTGCGAGGTGCAGGTCGCCTACGCCATCGGCGTCGCCCAGCCGGTCGGCGTCCGCGTCGACACCTTCGGCACCGGCAAGATCGCCGACCACAAGCTCGAGAAGTACATTCTCGAGCACTTCGACATGCGCCCCAAGGCGCTCATCGAGGAGCTCGACCTCCTCAAGCCGCAGTACCGCGCGACCGCGGCCTACGGCCACTTCGGTCGCTCGGAGTTCAGCTGGGAGAAGACCCACCGCGCGGCGCAGATGGCCGACGACCTCCTCGGCGGCAAGCTCAAGGGCGTCCTCGTGAGCACCAACGGCACCAACGGCCACGACAAGAAGAAGGACAAGAAGGCGGGCGCGGGCAAGAAGGACAAGAAGCGCGGGATCAACGCCTCGGCCTGATCAGCGTTCGCTGAAGTCGCTTCACGTCACGGCCGGGGTGCTTCGCGCATCTCGGCCGTGATGCTTTTTGTGGGCTACGGGCAGGCGTAAGCGGTCCACGCGGGGACGGAGCAGCTTCCGCTCAGGCACACGGGGGCGCCGCCGCCATCGCCGGAGATCGCGCAGCTCCCGAACCAGCACGCCGCGGATCCTTCGGTGGAGGGCGCCGGCCGGACCGCGGACAGCGCCGCGTTGTACGTCGCGGCGCCAGATGCGCTCAGCGCGTCGAAGTCGCAGAAGAGGCACCCCGTCGCGTTGCTGCACGGGTCACAGACGTTGCCGCCCTTGGGAACGAGCACACAGTCGCTGTCCTGGGTGCAGGTCCGATCGTAGTCGGTCGCTCGCAGCAAGCAGCTGGCGGCGTCCGTGTCGCTGTCGGTGTCGGCATGGGGCGTCGCCGCCGCGGACGATGACGGACGGGATGAGGCGGCATCGTCCCCGGACGAGCAGGCCACGAGGAGGGTGAGCAAGGCGAAGGCGGCGCCGAACGCAGATCGCAACGTCATGCGGCGGAGGTAGCAACCCACGTGCCTCCCGCGTTTCCCGATTTCTCGCGAAATCCCTCGCCGAGGCGTGTGTCGACCTGTGCCGACCGCGACAGGCGGTGACGATCGTCAAGGCGCAGCCAGCACCACCACGGAGGCCGCCTGCGACCACTGGCTCGGCTCGTGGCCGCTGTACACGCGCATCTTCGGGTACGCCGCGGCCAGCGCCCGCAGGTGCTCGAGCGAGGCGCGCGCTTGCGTCTCGTCGGTGTCGACGCCGGGAGGTACGTCGAGGTCGAAGCCCGCTTGCAGGTGAGACGCGTCGAAGGTGAGCAGGATCGGACCGCCGGCGAGGTTGAGGACCGCGGACACGTGCCCGCGCGTGTGGCCCGGCGTGGGGACGAGCCATAGCGATCCGTCGCCGAAGAAGTCGCACGCGCGCCCGACCAGCGGCATCGGGACGAGCCGGTCGTCGATCGTCTCGACGGTGGCGTCGTCCTGGAGCATCGAGGCGATGTAGCCGTCGCGCATGCGGAAGCCGCGGCGGACGGCGGCGAGCTCGTCGCGGCTGGTGACCAGGCGCGGAGGGTTCGGCCGTGCCGTCTCGAGGAGCGCGGCGAGGCCGCTCGCGTGGTCGCCGTGGAAGTGAGAGAGGAACACGTAGTCGAGGTCGCGCGCGGAGAGCCCGCGCTCGTGGAGCTGCGAGACCACGTCGCCGCCCGGCGTGGCGCGGCAGGGGACCCAGAAGAAGGGGCGCGTCCCGAAGGCGCAGTCGCCCGCACGCACGCCGGTGTCGAGGAGGATGCGCCCGAGGCTCGGGTGCTCCACCAGGTACGCCACGGTCGGCACCCACTGCGGGACACGATCGGCGGCGGGCACGCGCGGATCGCTCGCGTCGATGAGGATCTCGGGGCCGGCCTGTACCCAGCCGGTGACGAAGGCGGTCACGCGCAGCGGGGCAGGGTGGGCGAACACCTCGTCCCAGGTCGCGTGCGCGATCGCCGGTGCGCTGGCGGGAGACGGTGGTGCCGCCGCGCCGTGGACCAGGAGGTGCGGAGCCTCGGTGTAGGTGGCGACGCCTCCGCAGGACGCCGTGCCGAGAAGGACCGCGAGGAGCAGCGAGCTGCGAGCGAAGGGCATGAGAATCACGCTACGGCGGGCGAGTGGTCTCATCACGTGCAGCCATCGCACACATACCATGCATGGTATGCATTCGAAGCCCATGCCCCCGCCTGCGCTCACGCTCGAGCGACTCGATCTCAACCTCCTCCTCGCGCTGCACTGGCTGCTCGAGGAGCGCGGGGTCACCCGGGCGGCGCGCCGTCTCGGACTGTCGCCGTCGGCCACCAGCCACGCGCTCGGTCGGTTGCGCGAGCTGCTCGGCGACCCGCTCCTCACGCCGGTGGCGCGCGTCATGGTGCCGAGCGCGCGCGCTCTCGAGCTGCGCCCCGTGCTCGCCGAGGCCATCGAGCGGCTTCGCCAGGTGATGGCGCCGCGCGCTGGCTTCGCGGCATCCCGCGCGACCGGTCGGTTTCGCGTCGCCTGCACCGACCATGTCGGGATCGCGCTGGCCCACGCCTGGGAGCAGCGCGTCCGCCCGCTCGCGCCGGGGCTCGATCTCACCGTCGCGCCCCTCGAGGTGGAGACGGTGACCGCGCTCACGCTGGGCACCGTCGACCTGGCGATCCTCCCGGACCACGTGGCCAAGACGCTCGCCGGTACGGTCGACGCCGCGCGCTTCGTCCGTCGCCCGCTCTTCGAGGAGACCTTCGTCTCGGTGGTGCGCGCGGGTCATCGCTGGGCCGGCCGCCGCCCCACGGCGCGTGCCTTCGCCCGGCTCGACCACGTGCTCGTCTCGCCGCAGGGGAGCGGCCCGGGCGCGGTCGACGAGCTGCTCGCCGTCCACGGGCTCGAGCGTCGCGTCGCCTACCGCGTCCCCAGCTTCGGCATGGCTCTGCCCATCGTCGCCGCGACCGACTGCGTCACCACGGTCCCGGCCCGGCTCGTCGAGCACTCGTTTCTTCCGCTTGCCGCGCTGCGCACCCCGCTGGTGATGCCCGGCCTGGTCCTGTCCGCCTTCTGGCACCCCACGCGCACCCAGGATCCGCTCCACCGCTGGGTGCGAGAGCTCGTCCGCGAGGCGATGAACGAGACGCGCGCGCGGGACCGACCCGTCCTACGCTCGTCGTCATGAAGGCAACCTGGAACGGGCAGACCCTCGCCGAGTCGAGCGACACCATCGTCGTCGAGGGCAATCACTACTTCCCCGAGTCGTCGCTGGCGAAGGAGCACTTCAAGCCGAGCGACACGCACACCACCTGCGGCTGGAAAGGCGTCGCCAGCTACTACGACGTCGTCGCCGGTGAGCAGGTGAACAAGGACGCCGCCTGGTTCTACCCGGCCCCCAAGGACGCGGCGAAGAACATCACCAACTACGTCGCCTTCTGGAAGGGCGTCGAGGTGAGCTGAATCACGGAGCGCTGCGCTCCCCTCACGAGCCGAGCTCGTGAGCCTCCCCAGCATCGCCTGCGGCGACGTCGTGCGGCGCACGACGGAGGGCAAGCAGGTGCAGGCCTGGACACAGGGCGCGGATGCGACGAGCATGCGCGCCCGATGAAGACGATCTCGATCGCCCGCCTCACTCTCGCCGCCGCGGCGGTGACGGCGCTCACCGCGCTCACCACCCGCGCCTCGGCGTCCCCCGCCGTCCCTCCGCCGCCGTACGCGCGCCACGTGTGCCCCGACGGCCTCGAGATCATCGTGGTGGAGAACCACGCGACGCCGCTGATGACGGTGGAGATCGGCGTGCACAACGGGGCGATGGCCGAGCCGCCGGAGTACAACGGGCTGTCGCACCTCTACGAGCACATGTTCTTCAAGGGGAACAACGTGCTCCCCGACCAGCTGACCTACTTCGCCCGCCTGCGCGAGCT
>JAMFST010001215.1 GCA_026225435.1 Labilithrix luteola | reverse complement strand
GCATGCGCGCTCGCGTGATGCGCATCCCGGACGACGAGGTGTCGCGCCCGCTCTCCGATTCGCGCGCCGTCTCGTCGCGCTTTCCCCCCGAGCCGGAGCAGACGCAGCCGAACCTGCCGCTCGCCGGCAGCGGCGCCGACGACGGCCCCATCCAGGCGTCGCGCATCATCAACATCAACGCCTCGGCGAGCGCCTCGCGCATGCCGTCGGCTCCGTCGCGCCCGGATCTGAGCGCCTCGTCGCCCGCGCCCGCCAGCCCGTACGCGCGGGCCCTGTCGACCGGGTCGCTCCAGGACTTCATCGACGACTCCGACTCCGGAGCGGTGGACGTCGAGCCGATCTCCGAGTCGGAGGAGATCGCCGTGGACGTCGGCGTCGACTCGGAGGGCTCGATCCGCGCCTCGGAGAGCTTCGATCACACGCAGGTCGTCGAGCCGCTCAACAGCGAGGAGGCCGAGCGGCTCCTCGCGGGCTTGCCGGCGAGCAGCTCGGAGATGCGCGTCGCGCGCCCGTTCGAGCCGCCCCCGCGTGACGCCCAGTCGCGTGAGCCGACGCGTCCGATGCCGCGCATGCCTTCGTCGCCCGGCCTGATGAACTTCGCGCAGCCGCGCATGCCTTCGTCGCCGTTCCTCTCGGGGCAGTCGGGGCCGCCGCGCCACCCGTCTTCCCCGCCGCCGTCGTCGGGGCCGCAGCAGCATGCGCTCACGCCGCTCCCGATCGCGACGACCGGCGGGAGCATTCCGCCGGCAAAGCACGCCAGCACCCCGCCGCCGCGCAACACGGCCTCCGTGCCGCCGCCGCCGCGCACGTCCCGCCCAGCGTCGTCCGAGGTCCCCTCCGACGTGCCCGAGATCGCCGCCGACGACGTCGTGGCCATCGAGTCCGCGCCGCCGCCCGGCGCCTCGAATGGATCGCCGTTCACCGCCTCCCTCCCGCCGATGCGGCCGCCCGCGCGCTCCGCGCCGACGCAGGATTACATCGCCCAGCTCGATCTGAAGCAGGGCGCAGCGGCCGAGCCGCGTGCCGCCGTCAAGGCACCGAGCGGGCAGGGCACTCCGGCCGGTAGCGGCAGCTCGATGCCCGCCGAGTCGCTCACCGGCGCCAAGAGGCGCGTCCGCCCCTGGTGGGAAGACCTCTTCAACGACGACTTCCTCCGCGCTCAGAGCAAGCTCACCGACAAGCACATCTCGCGGGAGGCCGACTTCATCGAGGAGAGCCTCGGCGTCCAGCGCGGCGCGCGCGTGCTCGACCTCGGCTGCGGCACCGGCCTGCACGCCATCGAGCTCGCCCGTCGTGGCTACAACGTGGTCGGCTACGATCTCTCGCTGGCGATGCTCGCCCGCGCCGCCGAGGAGGCCCAGGACCGCGGCCTGACGATGAACTTCGTCCACGGCGACATGCGCGAGATGGTCTACGAGGACACCTTCGACGGCGTGTATTCCTGGAGCACCAGCTTCGGGTACTTCGACGAGGAGAAGAACGCGCAGGTCATCGGCCGCGTGCAGAAGGCGCTCAAGAAGGGCGGGCAGTTCCTCCTCGACGTCGTCAACCGCGACTACCTGATGCGCCAGTCGCCGTCGCTCGCCTGGTTCGAAGGCGACGGCTGCATCTGCATGGACGAGATGAACGTCGACCCCATCACCAGCCGTCTCAAGGTGAAGCGGACGATGATGTTCGACGACGGACGCAGCAAGGAGATCGAGTACTCGATCCGCCTCTACGCGCTGCACGAGCTCGGCAAGCTGCTCAACGATCAGGGCTTCCGCGTCGTCGAGGTGAGCGGCCGCCTGGCGACCCCGGGCGTCTACTTCGGCGCCGAGTCACCGCGCACCTTGATCCTCGCCGAAAAGCGATAAAGCTTGGCCGCATGGCCATCCGCAAGATCGCGACGATCGGGAACCCGGTGCTGCGTCAGGTGTCGCGGCACCTCACGCGCGAGGAGCTGGAGCGCCCGGAGACCCAGCGCTTCATCGACGACCTCATCGAGACGATGCTCGACGCCAACGGCGCCGGCATCGCCGCTCCGCAGGTCTACGAGCCGATCAGCGTGTGCGTCCTGCACGTGAAGGACAACCCGCGCTACCCGTACAAACCGAACATCCCGTTGACCGTGCTGGTCAACGCCGAGGTCGAGGCGACGGCCGAGTAGACCTTCCTCAACTACGAGGGCTGCCTCTCGGTGCCCAACCTCCGTGGCGAGGTCCCGCGCAACACCTGCGTGCGGGTGAAGGCCTGGGATCGCCACGGGCAGGAGCTCGACATCGAGGCGCGCGGCCTCACCGCGGGCACGTACCAGCACGAGATCGATCACCTGAAAGGTAAGCTGTTCGTCGACCGTGTGATCGATCCGACCAGCTTGTGCACCTGGCAGGACTTCGAGCGCTATCGCCAGGCGGAGTTCGTCACGCGAGCGAAGGCATTGGTCGCAAGGTTCGGTAGCTGAATCAGCACGCGCGGCTCGCGCGCGCAGATTCAGAACGGGTCTTGCGGGAGCTGCCGCTCCCCTCAACACCTGTGGGTGTTGAGCCTCCCCTGGTCGCCTGCGGCGAACGTCGTGCGATGCACGACGCTCGAGGGTAAGCTGAGCGAATGCTTCGTTCGCCCACGCGTCGGCTCTTCAGCCCCCTTCGTCTGCTTGCGGTGTGCGTTCCTGCCGGTGTCGCCTGCTACGTGCTCGCCTGCGGTGACGCGAGCAACACCGACGCGCAGAACTACTTCGCCGACAGCCCGATCCTGACGGGGAGCAGCCCCAGCGACGGCGGGTTCACCATCCTGTCCGACGGTGCCATCGCTCCGATCAAAGACGTCTACGTCGCTCCGGTCTACGACAGCGGCACGACCCTCCACGACGGCACCCTGGTGCTCGCCTCGACGATGACCACCGGCGCGAGCTTGGACCTCTACTCGAGCGTCACCATCCCGCTGACCCTCACCTCGATGGACGGCTTCAGCGGCCCGGCGTCGCTGCTCGCGCTCGGCGCACCGGGTGACATCGGCATCTCCTTCCAGCCCGACGATCCGATGGTCACTCCGGACGCGGCCGGCACCAGCAACATGCTCGTCACCTCCAAGGCGGGGCAGGCGCCCGGGCAGATCACCTTCTCCATCCTCGCCACCGGGGGCTCGACCTCCGTCGATGCCGGCACCCCGGTGAAGTTCACCGTCACGGTCAACCCGCGCATCACCATCGACATCCCGACGGCCTTCGAGAACAACCTCGGGCAGAACTTGCCGACCTCGTACATCGGCACGCCCGCCAACGTGGCGACCGACCCCATCAAGGTGGTCTTCGTCAACGAGGACAGCGCGAACTACGTCCTCATCGGCGCCAGCTCTCCGCAGGTGGGCTTCCCCCAGGGGCAGACGGCCATCGCTCCGAACGGCGGTATCGAGGCGGCGTTCAGCAACGGCTACACCGACGCCGGCACCGCGCGCGTCATCGACCAGAAGACGACCGTCAACTTCTTCTGCGGCGGCTACGGGTCGACCGCGGCCATCGCGCAGGGCGGCGGGGGCGTGGACGGTGGAAGCATCAACGTGTTCAAGGGAGCGATCCAGCTCCAGTGAGCGTTCACTCGTCGTCGGCGCGGTAGCTGACGGCGACGATGGTGAGCTCGATCTCGCCGCTCGGGCGGCGCAGGGTGACCGTGTCGCCGGGGCTTCGCTTGAGGAGCACCTTGCCGATGGGGGAGCACCAGCTGACGCGCCCGCGCTTGGCGTCGATCTCGTCCTCGCCGACGATGCGGTAGGCGAGCTTCTGGCCGTCCTCGTCCTCGATGTCGACGTGGGCGCCGAAGAAGATGCGGGTCTCGCCGGAGCTGGCGCGCTCGGCCGGATCGACCACGTGCGCCGCCTCGAGTCGCTTGCGGAGGAAGCGCACGCGCCGGTCGATCTCGCGCAGCCGCTTCTTGCCGTAGATGTACTCGGCGTTCTCACTGCGATCCCCCTGGGCGGCGGCGTCGGTGACCTCCTGCACGACCTTGGGTCGCTCCTTCCAGAGGAGCGCGGACAGCTCTTCCTGCAGCTTCTTGGCGCCGGCCGGGGTGATGTAGTTCGGCGGCTTGCTCCCGGGCGGGGCGGGGGGCTGCGGCGGCGAGCGGGTGGCGGTCATCGCTCGGACCCGCGGTCCCGGCTGGCGAGGCTGGCGCGGTCGGCGGTCTGCGCGAGGAGCACGTCGAGCGTCCACGCCGGCGTCCGGTCCCCTGCGAGGCTGGCCGCGGCGAGGACGATGGCGCGAGACGACGCGCTCTCCGGCACGCTCATCAGCGCCCAGCGCGCCTCGGGGCCGTGCCCCCAGTAGCGCCCCGACTCGACCTCCACCCCGTACCGGCCGCTCGCCACCACCACCTGCTCGATGCGCGGGTGCGCGTATTTCACGAGCTGCGCGAGGACATGCGCGGCGAAGGCGAGGCGATCGAAGACCTCGTCGGACGAGTCGTCGCGCCGCGTCCGCGGGTCGAGGTCGGCGGCCCGCCCTTCCTGCGCGACGCTCCGGACGTGGTCGTCGTCCTCGCGCCGGATGTCGCTCATTCGGCGCGGGTCCGGGTCTGCAGCTCGAGGAAGTAGCTCACGAGATCGCGCTCCTTGTGCCCGAGCGAGATGAAGCGCAGCACCCGGCCGAACGGCCAGATGCGCGTGTCGGGCGGAACGAGCATGGCCCAGTAGCCGAGCTCCGTCGACGAAAGATCGGCCCACTCGGCGTTGAGCTGGCGCAGGATGATCTCGCTCAGGAGCGCGCCGTGGCGGCGCACGTCCTCCGCCTCGTCGACCGAACGCACCAGATGGGTGTCGTAGTGGCCGGCGAGGTGACGCTGCATCATCTCGATGCCGGACACGTCGGCGGTGAGCTCGATGCCGAGCTCCTGCCGGTAGCGGACGCCGAGCTGCCGCGCGAGGTGAGTGAAGTGGATGCGCGCCTCGAGGATCGAGCGCGGCGGCCCCTGGCCGGACCAGCGTTCGTTGTTCAGCCCGTAGGGGAGCGTCAGGTCGGCGG
>JAMFST010001214.1 GCA_026225435.1 Labilithrix luteola | reverse complement strand
GGTCGCCCTTGTCGTGGCTGGCCGATCCGACCTGCACGGTCTCGACGATCTCGAGCCCGAAGCCTTGCAGCCCTACGACCTTGCGCGGATTGGTGGTGAGCAGGCGGATCTTGTGCACGCCGAGATCGGCCAGCACCTGCGCGCCCAGACCGTACTCGCGCAGCGGATCCGGCTTGGTGGTGAGCGGTGTGCCGTTCTGGTCCACGAAGTCGCGCAGCAGCCCCTCGCGCGGCGGGAAGTACACGATGATCCCGCGCCCCTCCTTCTCGATGCGGAGGATGGAGTCGCGCAACGTGCGCCCCTTGCCCGCCTCGGCGAAGAGGTCGTCGAGCATGGAGCCAGCGTGCATGCGGCAGAGGACCGGCGCGTCGCCGGAGACATCGCCGCGGACGAGCGCGAGCAGCTCGCGGCGACCGAGACCGCCGTGGGGCGCGTGCGGATCGATGACCGTGTCGGTCTTGGAGAAGGCGTGGCCCGGCCCGACCTCGAAGGCGACGGCGCGCCACTCGGTGCCGGTCGCATCCAGCGTGACCATCCGCTCGGCCGCCTTGGTCACCAGCCGCTCGGTCTGCAGGCGGTACTGGATCATGTCGGCGATGGTGACGATGAGGAGATCGTGCTTCTGCCCGAACTTCTCCAGGTCCGGCATGCGGGCCATCGAGCCGTCGTCGTTCATGATCTCGCAGATGACGCCGGCGGGCGTGCGACCGGCGAGGCGAGCGAGATCGACCGAGCCCTCGGTCTGCCCGGTGCGCACCAGCACACCGCCGTCACGCGCCTTGAGCGGGAAGACGTGGCCGGGGGTGACGAGATCGTCCGGGTGGCAGCTCGGGTCCGCGGCGATGCGGGTGGTGTGCGAGCGGTCGGCGGCGCTGATGCCGGTGGTGACGCCGGCCTTCGCCTAGATGCTCACGGTGAAGGCGGTGCCGAGCGGAGGGCCGCCGCGACCGGGCGAGGACATCATCGGCAGGTTGAGCCGCTCGACCTGCGCCTCCGTGAGCGTGAGGCAGATGAGGCCGCGACCGTGCGTCGCCATGAAGTTGATCGCCTCGGGCGTCACGAGGTCGGCGGCCATGCACAGGTCGCCTTCGTTCTCGCGGTCCTCGTCGTCGACCAGGACGACCATCTTCCCGGCGCGGATCGCCTCGATGGCCTGGTTCACCCGCTGCAGGAGCTGCGGGTCGATGTCGAGCGTGGGCGCCATGGAATGTTCGAGTCTCGAGAGGGAGAGGAGGAGTGCGGTCAGGTGCTGGTGAGGCCGCGCGCGTCGAGCAGCTGCGCGACGTAGCGGGCGATGGTGTCCACTTCGACGTTCACCTTCGAGCCGACCTGGAGCGCGTCGAGGGAGGTCTTCTCGCGGGTGACGGGGATGAGCATCACGGCCAGCTCGTCCTTCTCCACCACGTTGACCGTGAGGCTGACGCCGTCGATGACGATGGAGCCCTTCACCGCGAAGAAGCGGGCGAGGTGCGGCGGGACCTTGAAGCGGACGATGAGCGACTCACCTTTCGCCCAGCCCTCACCGGCGACGGCAAGCTCGCGCGCGACGACCGTGCCGACGCCGTCCACGTGACCGGAGACGAGGTGACCGCCGAGGCGATCGCCCACCTGCAGGGCGCGTTCGAGGTTGACCGTGCCGCCTTCGGGCAGGTCGCCCAGGGTGGTCAGGGACAGCGTCTCGGGCGAGGCGTCGGCCTCGAAGCCGCGCTCCGTGATCGAGGCGACCGTCAGGCAGCAGCCGCTGACCGAGATCGATTCGCCCAGGACCAGCTCTGCCATGGCCTCGCCCGCGGGGACGGCGATCTCCAGCCGCGCGCTTGCCCCCGAGGCGGACGGCGTGCGCCGAACCAGGGCCCCTTTTTCCGCGACCAGACCGGTGAACACGCCCCTCTCGTAGCTGCGCCCGAGGCATCCGTAAAGAGCGCAGCTGAGGGATTCGCTGCTAATGCTAAGCTGAGGGGATCGCGATGCGTTGGAGCCGTCCTGCAGTATCCGTCGCCGGCGTCGTGACCATGGCCATCGCGCTCGGCTCGATGCTCGCCGCGCTCGCTTGCGGCCCGAGCTACCAGTCGGTCTACGAGGCCGACGTCACCTTCGAGCATTGCTACGCGCTCGACGATCGCGCCGACGCACCGCTCACGGGCAAGCGCGATTGCTGGCAGACGTGGCGCGCGCGCTTCGCCGCCGGCCAGTCGCGCGACAAGCTCGAGTACGCCTCGGCGCGGGCGGAGGCGCTCTCCCGCGGGACGGCGCTCCCCACCGACGACTCGATGGCGGCCGCGGCTCCGGGCGAGGCGCACGTGAGCCAGGTCGTCGCGCCGCAGCTGACCAACGCGTTCGCACCGCCGCCCAAGACGCTCGACGTGGGCGACGGTGGCGTCGTCGATCCGAACGACATGGTCAACGCGACCGCGCCGCAGATCACCTGGAGCGCGGCCTCGGCGCTGGCCCCCTCGGGTAGCGGCGACTGGACGCAGGACGCCGGTGTGTCGACACCGGCTCCGGCCAGCGTGCCCGCCACCACCGGCAAGAAG
>JAMFST010001213.1 GCA_026225435.1 Labilithrix luteola | reverse complement strand
TGCGCGCCCAGCCCACCCTCGTGCATTCGCGGCAGATCGACGTGACCGCCGAGCGCCGCCTTGTACAGCGGCGGCTCGTGGCGCACGTGCACGTCGTAGTTCACCCAGCGCGCCCACATGAGCGTGTCGGCGTGCAGATCGATCGCCGGGTGCTCCCGGAGCAGCGCGCGAGCTTCGTCCGAGGCGACAGGCTGCGCGGAGGGCATGGGGCGCGGATGGTACAGCGGTCGGTCCGAGAACGGGCTGGAACGCGCCGAACAGATTGACCGGAGGCGAGCGCGCCGCGATGCTTCGGCCGCGCAATGTCCGGAGGCTCCACATCGCTGGCGGTGGTCGAATCGGTGCTCGAGCTCGTGGGCAAGACGCCGCTGGTGCGCCTGCGCTTCGGGCGGGACGAGGCCGAGCGCGAGCGTGAGGAGCGAGGCCGCGCGCGTCTGTGGGCCAAGATGGAGCAGGCGAACCCCGGCGGCTCGGTGAAGGACCGCATGTGCCTGGCGATCCTCGAGCGCGCCGAGCGTGACGGGAAGCTCAAGCCGGGCGGGGTGGTCGTCGAGCCGACCAGCGGGAACACCGGCATCGGCATGGCGCTCGTCTGCGCGGTGAAGGGCTACCGCTGCATCCTCACGATGCCCGAGAGCATGAGCCTCGAGCGCCGGCAGCTCCTGGAAGCGCTCGGCGCGCAGATCGTGCTGACTCCTCCCGAGGAGCAGATGGACGGGGCGATGCGCCGGGCCGAGGAGCTGGCGGCGGCGCGTCCGGGGGCGTTCTCCCCCTCGCAGTTCGAGAACCCGGCCAACCCGCGCGCGCACGAGGAGACCACCGGGGTGGAGATCCTCGAGCAGATGAGCGGCAAGCTGGACGCCTTCGTCGCGGGCGTCGGCACCGGCGGGACCATCACCGGGGTCGCCCGCGCGCTCTGGACGCATGCCGGCAACAGGAAGCCGGCGACGCGGATCGTCGCCGTCGAGCCGGACAGCTGCGCCACCATCTCCCGCGGCGAGCGCGGCCCCAGCAAGATCCAGGGGCTCGCCGCCGGCTTCGTCCCCGCCAACTACGACGGCGAGCTAGTCGACGAGGTGCGCACGGTGCGCGACGAGGACGCGTGGACCGCCAAGGACCGCCTGGCGCGCGAGTGCGGCTTGCTGGTCGGCATCAGCGCCGGCGCCAACGTGCACGCGGCGCTCGTGGTCGCCCGCGAGCTCGGCCCCGGCAAGGACGTGGTGACCATCCTGTGCGATACCGGCGAGCGCTACTTCAGCCTCGCCGGCTACTTCCCCGGCACGGCGAGCTGACCGCCGGCATCGAAACGTGTCTCTGTCCGACCTGACCTGAGGAATCCCATGTCCGAAACCACCGTCCGCATCCCCGCACCCCTCCGCACGCTCACCGGCGGCTCCGACGAAGTGAAGGCCCAGGGCGGCACGCTCGGCGCCGTCATCGACGACCTCGAGAAGCGCCACCCGGGCATCAAGGATCGCCTGGTCGACGAGAAGGGGATCCGCCGCTTCATCAACATCTACGTCGGCGAGGAAGACGCGCGCTTCACCGGTGGTCTGTCGACAGAAGTGAAGGGGGGCGAGGTCAGCATCGTGCCGGCCATGGCGGGAGGCGCTGGCGGCGCGTGAGCGGATCGGCATCGTCTGCGTCACGCACCCTCGCACGCATCGACGGGGTGACCGAAGCGGTCGGCCGCACCCCGCTGGTGCGCCTGCGCAACGTGGGGCGCAACGCGCCCGACGTGCCCATCTACGCGAAGCTGGAGCTGGCCAACCCGGGCGGCAGCGTGAAGGATCGCGCCGCGCTGGGGATCCTGCGCGCGGCGATCGCCTCGGGTGATCTGAAGCCAGGCGACCCGTCGAGCAAGACGCTGATCGATGCCACCAGCGGTAACACCGGCGTCGCCTACGCGATGTACGGCGCGGCGCTGGGCGTGCCGATTCGCCTGGTCATGCCGGCCAACGTGTCGCAGGCGCGCAAGGACATCGCCCGCGCGTTCGGCGCCGAGCTGACCTTCTCCGACCGGCTCGAAGGCTCCGACGGCGCCATCCGCGTCGTCGCCGAGATGATGAAGACCGAGAGCGCGCGCTTCTTCCACGCCGACCAGTACTCGAACCCGGCCAACCCGCAGGCGCACTACGAGGGGACCGGGGCGGAGATCCTCGAAGCGGTCGGCGACCGCATCACCCACTTCGTCGCCGGCATCGGCACCACCGGGACGATGATGGGGACGACGCGCCGCTTGAAGGAGTGGGGGCGTCCGATCCGCTGCGTCGCCGTGCAACCGGCCGAGGCGCTCCACGGGCTCGACGGGCTGAAGAACCTCGAGTCGGCGCTGGTGCCGGCGATCTACGATCCGAAATTGCCCGACGAGACGCGCTTCATCGGCACCGAGGACGGCTGGACCATGGCCGACCGGCTCGCTTGCGAGGAAGGGCTCCACGTGGGGCACTCCACCGGCGCCAACGTGCACGCGGCGGTGAAGATCGCCGAGGAGGTGCAGGCCAAGGGAGGGCGGGGGCTCGTCGTGGTCATCGCCTGCGACCGCGGAGACCGCTACTTTGCTCCGGTGAAGTGGGAACGAAAGACCGTCTGGTGAGCGACTCCGAAAAGCACGGGCCGAAGCCCGCCTGGGTGCACGGCAACCTGGTGCTCTCCGCCACGGCGCTCGCCGAGGTGGGCCGCGTCGCCATCGAGGCATACGCGGCCGACTCGGAGGCCTGCGGTCTGCTCGCCGGCCCCAGCGGCGCGCCCCATCTCCTCGACGAGACGATCCCGCTGGAGAACCTGGCCAACAAGCTCCACGCGCTCGATCCCGAGAGCTACCCGCGCACGGCGCGCATGTCCTTCGAGGTCGACGCGCGCAAGTTCGCCCGGACCATCGAGTCGCGCGCGGCCACGGACCGGCCGGTCAAGGTGCTGTGGCACTCGCACCTCGACGTGGGCGCCTACTTTTCCGACACCGACGTCGCCGCGATGAGCATGGGCGGGCGCGGACCGGCGTACGATCTGGCGTATCTCGTGGTGGACGTGACGGCCGAAGGCGTGCGCGGGCAGAAGCTGTTCGTTTGGGCGGACGGCGCGTTCCGCGAGAGTCCGCTCCGGATCCAGGACGGCATCCAGGACGGCGCCACCGAGTGACGCGTGCTCGCGCTCGCGCCCGCCAGGCATCGCTCCTCGCGCTGGCGTCGTCGCTCCTCGCGCCCTCCGCGCGAGCCGATCTCGTCGAGGAGGCGACGCGAGTGACCACGTCGTGGGCGGCTGCGGGGGCCGCGGTGAAGCGCGCCGAGCCGCACTTCGTCAGCGAGGGGGACACCTTCGGCCTCGACCTCGGGGCGACACCGGCCGCCGGCTGCCTCACCGTGGCGCTGGTCGGCGCGCGCGGCCTCAGCTTCCACGTGCGCACCGACGACGCGGTCGACGATCCGCTGGCGATGATGTCCGGCGACACGGATCGCGGCCGCGCGAGCAGCATCGCCGGCCTGCTCACGCTCGAGCGCTGCGGCGACGCGTTCGCCCACGTGGAGCTCCTGGTCGACGGCGGGCGCGGCGCGGTCGAGACGGTGGTGGCGCGCTCGCCCAAGCCGCTCCCGCCGCTGCGCACGGTGCTGCCCGAGCGGGTCGGCGTGGTCGGGCCGCCGGGGCTCGATCTCGGGCCCTTCCCCCCGCTGCCGCTGCTGACCAAGCGCATCGACGCGGCCGAGGCGCGGGCTCGCGGCGACGGGGCCAAGGTGGCGGCGCGCCGGACGATCGCCGCCGAGCACGACGGCAGCGGGCAGACCGAGCTCCTGCTCGGCGAAGGATGCGACCGGGTGGAGCTCTTCGCGCCGGACGTGCCGCACGCGCCGCATCGCAACCGGCTCGACGTCGACGCCGAGCTGCGCGACGCGGACACCGACGAGGTGCTCGCGCGCGACCGCACCGACGCCCCCGATGCGCACCTCGAGCTGTGCGTCGGCAAGCGCACCCGGGTGACGCTGGCCTTCGCCGGCTCGGAGCCGGATCACGAGCTGCCGCTGCTGTTCGCCAGCTGGAAGCTCGCCGAGCACCTGCCGATCGTCTGGGGAGCCGAGGCGCGCGCCGGGTTCGCTGCGGCGCTGCGAGCGCGTCACCTGCCGCCGCCACCCGAGGAGCCGGTGTTCCTCGCCGAGGGGGCCAGCGGCGCGACCGCGGCCTCGACCTCCATCGAGCCGGGCGCCTGCTACGTCGCCACGCTGGGGACGGTGCACGGTCGCGCGCGTGGCGTCGGCTTGCGGGTGCGCGTGGGAGGACGCGAGATGCAGGGGGATCGCGGGCAGAGCCTGTCGTCCACCGCCGTCGCCTTCTGCGCCGGCGACGACGACCGCGCCTCGTTCGACATCGACGCGCGCGGCTCGGGCCTCGCCTGGGGGCTCGCGCTCTACCGCATGGTGAGCGCCGCCTGGAGCGCGCGATGAGCCGACGGAAGCGGATGACTCGGATGACGCAGACGACGATGAGGACCACGACCACGCGGCTGGTGCTGGTGACGCTCGCCGCCTCCTCGGCGCTCGGCTGCGCCGCCCGGCCCACCTCCAGCGCGCGACCCGGCGCGCCGCTCGCGCACGCCGGAGAGCTCGACGCCGTCTCGGTGCTCGGCGATCTGCCGAAGAAGGCGCTCGCCCTCGGCGCGAGCCCGCTCACCTTGATTGCCGGCGGCGAGATGAACGAAGGGGAGCGGGTCGGCGCCTTCGTCGACGTCCCCAAGGACATGTGCCTGCTGGCCTACGCGCGCGGCTCCTCGTCGGTGGAGGATCTCGACGTCGCCGCCTTCGCCGACGAGGGGAACCCGCTGGCCATCGACGAGTCGTCGGATCCCAAGCCGACGGTGATGCTCTGTCCGCCGCATCCGGCGCGGGTCTACCTGACGGCGCACGACGCCAGCGGCGAAGGGCTCGTCGCGCTGGGATCTCACCTGGTGCCGCCGGAGAAGTCGGCGGCCGTCGCCCGCGAGGTCGGGGCGAAGGGGGCGAGCACCGGCCCCACCGCGGCCGACGCCTGGCCCGGTCTCGCCGACCGCGTGCGCGAGCATCACGGCGCGCTCGGCGGGCACTGGGAGGAGCTGCGGCGCGTGGCCATCCCGGTCGACGCGCGCATGCCCAGCTTGATCGCCTTCCCCGCCGAGGAAGGCTCGTGCACCGACGTGCTGCTCGTGCCCGACGACGAGATCGCGCTCGTCGAGGCGGAGGTGCTCGACGGAGCCGGCCGCGTCGTCGCCCGCGCGAAGGAAGGTGGCACCGATCGGACCCTCACCGTCTGCTCGCCCATCGGCTTCTCCGGGCAGCTGTCCATCCGGCCGCACGTCGGCCGCGGGCTGGTCGCGGTGGTGCTCGCCAAGACCAAGGACGACGCCGCCGTCGAGCGCGAGGGCTCGGTCGACGTCGCCTGGATGCACGCGACCGAGGCGCTCCCCGCCGCGCGCGATCGACGCGACGCCTCGCTCACGCAGAGCGGCTACGGCGCGGCGCAGGTGCGCTCGAATGGCGAGCTGTTGATCGGCCGCCGCGCGCGCGTCCCCTTCGACACCCGGAGCTTCGGTGGCGGCTGCTACCGAGCAGACGTCGTCGGCGGCGCGCCCCTGGCGCTGGTGGAGGCGGAGCTGCACGACGACGCCGGCGCGG
>JAMFST010001212.1 GCA_026225435.1 Labilithrix luteola | reverse complement strand
CGTGGTGCTGGTGATCGTCATCCTGCTCGTCGCGGCGCGGGCGCGGCGAGATCACCGGTCGCGCGAGGAGGCATGTCGGCAGCGAGCGGCGCTACGTCGCGCGCAAGCGGAGGCGGTGCGGGCGACGATCCTGGTGGCGCTGTGCGAGCAGCGAGCGAAGGAGTCGGGGCTGCTTCACTGACCGCCCGGTCGAACCATTTTTAGCGAACGTTAAGATCCCCGTGCCTAGGTTCGAGCGCGCTGGGTCATCACGTGCGCGCCCCCCTCCTTCGCGCCTCGGCGTCCGACGTCAACCTCTGGAAGATCCCGCTGTCGCTCTCGCTGGCGAGCTGCGCGCTCTTCGCGGTGACGGTCGCGCTGGACGCGTGCGACGCCACCGGGCTGATCCATCTTCCGGCGTGGATCACCATGGGGTCCATCGACGATGCGCGCGCCATCCTCGGCGCGATGCTCAGCTGCGTGAGCACCGTCCTGGCGCTCATCTTCTCCGTCTCGCTGCTCGTGCTGTCGATGGTGGCGACGCTCTTCGGACCGCGCCTGCTGCAGCGATTCCTGAAGGATTGGGTGACGCAGGTGACCATCGGGCTCTTCATGGGCACCTTCGTCTACCTGTGCCTGGTCTTTCTCGTGACTCACCAGGACTCGCACAGCACCTTCGTGCCGCAGATCTCACTCCTGACGAGCTGGGTTCTCGTGGTCGGGAGCTTCGGGTTCCTCGTCTTCTACAGCCATCGGATAGCGACTTCGATCCAGAACCCGGACCTCATCGCGCGCATCGTCGACGAGTTCGCTCCGGCGCTGGCAGAGGTGCGCCCACCCGGTGGCGCCGAGGCCGTGGACGGTGACGCGCCCGCCCGCGCGATGCACGACGGTGGTGAGCTTCGCAGCGCACGGAGCGGCTATGTCCAGGAGATCGACCACCGAGGTCTGGTCGCCGACGCGACCGACGCTGCTGCCGTCGTTCACTTGGTCCATCGGCCCGGACAGTTCGTCTTGCAGGGGGAGCCGCTCGCCTGGGTGACGCCCGCCGAACGTGCGGAGCAGCTTCGCGGTTCGCTGCAGCGCTGCGTGCAGATCGGCCGGCACCGTTCTCGGGCGCAGGACTTCGAGTTTGGGGTGGCGCAGATCGTCGAGATCGCCATCCGCGCCCTCAGCCCGGCGGTCAACGACACCTTCACCGGAGTGGCCTGCGTCGACTGGCTCGGCGAGGCGCTCCTCCTCGCGGCGCGTAGCCTCCCGTCAGGTGGCACCTGGCGCGGCGACGATGGAGGCGCCCGGCTGACGGTCCCGCCCTTGCGGATGGCCCGCGTCATCCGCCTGGCGTTCGACCAGATCCGTCAGGCCGCCAGCGACAACCCGGCGGTGCTCATTCGCATCCTCGAGATGGTCGCCCGCTTGCGACCGAGGGTCGGTGACGAAGCGTCGACGCGCGCGCTCCTCGACGAGGCCGACGCGGTTCGCGAGGCGGCCACGCGAGCCGTGCCCTCGGCACTCGACCGCGCCGACGTCGAAGCCGCCTGGAGGCGAACGCAAAGCGAGCCAGGAGCGGAAGCGGCGGGCCCGACGTGACCGACGAACAGGCAGATCCGCGCCCAGCGCCCGCGCCCTCTCCCCGGGTGACGCTGGTCTCCGACCGAGCGCACGCCGGGCGAGTGAAGCGGTCGCTTGCCGACCTGGTGCTCGGGCGGAGGCTCGCCTCGATCGAGGAGGACGGCCAGCGCATCGGTCCCCTCTCCGGTGTGGCCGTCCTCGGCCTCGATGCGCTCTCGTCCGCGGCCTACGGCCCCGAAGCGGCGCTCACGCTGCTCCTGCCGCTCGGAGCCGCGGGCATCGCCCACCTGCTGCCCATCACCGCGCTCATCGTCGGCATTCTCATCCTCGTCTACCTCTCGTACCGGCAGACGATCCGCGCCTATCCGAACGGGGGCGGCTCCTACACCGTCGTCAAGGAGAACCTGGGCCAGCGCTGGGCGCTGCTCGCGGGTGCGGCGCTGGCGCTCGACTACATCCTCAACGTCGCCGTGGGCATCTCCGCCGGCGTAGGCGCGCTCGTCTCCGCCGTGCTGAGCCTGCAGGCGCACTCGCTCGGTGTCTGCCTGGCGATCCTCGCCTTCCTCACCCTGGTGAACCTGCGCGGGACCCGCGAGTCGGGCCTGACGTTCTTGCTGCCGACCTACCTCTTCGTCGGGACGCTGCTGGCGGTGCTCGGGATCGGCTGCGTGCGCGCGGCGATGACGGGCGGCCACCCCGTCCCGCTCGTCGCACCGCCTCCGCTCGGTGCCCCTACCGAGGTCCTCGGTCTCTGGCTCCTGGTGCGGGCCTTCGCTAGCGGGTGCACCGCCATGACCGGTGTCGAGGCGGTCAGCAACGGCGTCCCCGTGTTTCGCGCACCCACCATCGTCAACGCAAACCGCGCGCTCTCGAGCATCATCG
>JAMFST010001211.1 GCA_026225435.1 Labilithrix luteola | reverse complement strand
TGACCGCGGCCGCCAAGCTGCTGCGGGTCAGCCAGCCGACGCTCAGCGTGGCGGTGCGCGGCCTGGAAGCGAGGCTCGGAACGTCGCTCTTTCTCCGCGGGCCGAAGGGGGTCGTCCCGACCGCCTCGGGGGAGGCGCTGGTGCGGACGACCGAGCAGGTGCTCGCCTTGCTGCGCCAGGTCGACGAGGAGATCCGCGGGATCGAGTCGGTGCCGGCCGGCCGCTTCGTCGTCGGTTGCTACCACTCGTTCGGCGCCTTCTTCCTCCCTTCCCTGCTGCGCGATCTGGCGGTCACCGCGCCCGGGATCGAGCTGGCGTTGTGGGAAGGGACCGGCCCTCAGCTGCGCGACGCGGTGGTCGACGGGACGCTGCACTTCGGCATCGACGCCGGGCTCGAGGCGCGGCCCCATCCGGACCTGGTCATCGTGCCGATGTTCCGCGACGTCATGGCGGTGATCAGCGCGGGCAAGCGCCCGCGGAAGAAGCCGCCGCTGTTCCACGTCCCGCGCATCCCCTCCAGCGAGCGAGTGATCGCCGCCTTGCGTCGGCAAGGTCAGCTGCCGGAGAAGGTGGTCCCCTGCGGCGATCTCGAGCTGGTGAAGAGCCTGGTCCTCCACGGAGCCGGTGTGGGCATCCTCCCCTGGCGAGTGGCCACCTACGGCACCGCGCGCGGCGCCCTGTCGCTCGCCAACCCGGCATTTCCCTTCGAGGTGGACATCGGCTGCCTCTTCTTCCGCGTCGATCTGCACCGCACGCGCGGAGCCTTGCGCGTGAGGGACGAGATGAAGAAACGCGGCAAGGAGCTGGACGCCGTCCCCCTGCCGCTGGGGGTCCGGCCCCTCGGTTCGCGCTCTCGAGCTCGGGAGAGAAACTCCGGCGCTCGCTCGGAGTAGGTACTTCACGATGTCCCCGGCCGCGCCGCTCGCTTCCGTGTTCGCCTCCGTCCCGTGTAGGGTGGCGGGCGAGCGCAGCCCCCATGCTCCCGCCCTCGATCACGTCCTCTTCCTGGTGCGGGTCCCCGCCGCGATGAGCCAGCCCCTCGAGCTGGCGATGGCCCGCTATGCCCGCGGCGACGACGCGGCCCTGGGAGAGGTCTACGATCTCGCCGCCCCCCACCTGTTCCGCTTCCTCTCGCGCCTGGCGCGGGACGTCGCGCTGGCCGAGGACCTCACCCAGGAGGTGTTCCTCCGGGTCCACGGCGCGCGCGCCAGCTACCGGGTCGACGCCAAGGTTCTCCCCTGGATGTTCACCATCGGCCGCCGCCTCTTCCTCGACTCGGTCCGCGCGCGCCGGCACGACGGCCCCAGCCTCGACGCCGAGGATCGCCCGAGCTCGAACGACGCCGTCTCCGGGGGGCCGACCCCCGACGAGCTGGTGGTGGAGTCGCACCTGCGGATCGAGGTCGAGCGCATCCTGGCGACCCTCCCCGAGCAGCACGCGACCGCCTACCGCCTCCTCAAGGAGGAGAACCTCAGCGCCGCCGAGGCCGCCGCGGTGCTCGGCACCACCGAGAACGGCGTGAAGCTCCGCGCCCACCGCGCCTACGAAGCGCTGCGACGCACCCTCGGCGAGACCTGGCTGGGCGAGGACGACGCGCGCGGCGAGCCCCGTTCGACGTCGACCGCACGCATGGGGGTCTCATGAGCACGCCGTCCCTTCCCGAGGATCTTCGCGCCCGTATCCTGGCCAGGGCGGCCGCCACGCCTGCCCCCACGCGAACGCAGACCAACCTGCGACTGGTGGCGCTCATCGTCACCGCCGCGGTCTGGCTCCTGTTCATGGCGCTGGCGCACGGCCGTCGCAGCGACTGGGACGCCGAGCCGGGCTGGATGCTCTGGGTGCCGCTGCTCAACGCGTCGCTGGCGGCGGTGGTCGTCACCAGCCTGGCGCTCGCGCGGGGTCGCACGTTGCTCGGCCCGAGGGTCACCTGGCTCCTCGCCGCCGTGGTGGTCGCGCCGGTGCTCAGCGGCACGGTGACGGTGGCGAGCGTGCTCGGCGCTCTCGGCAGCTCCGCCTGGCTCCCGCGGGCGATGGAGCTGCGCACGACCGTCGGTTGCGACGTCTTCTCCGTGATCCTCGCGCTGCCGGTGCTCGGCCTGTTCCTCCTCTCGCTCCGCGGCCGCACCTTGCCGGCGCCGGGCATCGTCGGAGCAGCAGGCGGCGTCTGCGCGGCCTCCTGGGCCCACGCCGTCCTCACCGGGATCTGCCCGTGGAACGATCCGCTGCACATCATCCTCGGCCACGCGGCTCCGGCGATCCCGCTGGCGGTGCTCGGAGCCTGGGCCGTGCGCGCGCTGAGCCGCCGCGCGAACCGGGTTCCGCTCCGGGGCTAGACGGGCGGCGAGCGCTTCACGAAGAGATCGCGCAGCACCACCCGCTCGCGCGCCTTCTCCAGTCGGGCGAGCCGCTCCTCGAACGGCCCCAGCGTCCAGCAGTCGTCGGGCGGCAGCTCGACGAGGTCATCGCTCCCGTCGTCGTTCAGCGGGCAGATGTCCCGGCGCTCGACGATCTCGTCCTCGCCATCGCCGTCGTCGAGCCAGCGAAGCGGCAGCCCCTGGGTGCGGCACACGTACGGCCGCTCCTCGTAGATGCGGCACCCACCCTGCTCGTCGAGAAAGGCGCAGGCCCCCTCGGCGTGCGCCTCACCGTTGGCCAGCAGCTCGCCGTACCGCTCGCGGATCGGCTCCGCCTCCACCGCGAAGACGGTCAGCCCGTCGACGCAGCACGAGCTGCACCCCTGGCGACACTGCAGCCGCTCGGCGTGGAGCACGTGCAGCCGGCCGGTCTCGCGATCGAGCTCCGCGCGAAGAAGCGACAGCTCGTCGGCGGCGCGGTCCATCGCCGATGAGTCTACCGCCTATCAGTCGAGCGTGACGGCCAGCGGGCCGGCGCTCAGCTGCGCGACGATGGCGGCGCTCTCGTTGACCACGCGCTGGATGATCATCGGCTGGGTGCCGTCGTAGCTGAAGGCGTGCAGGTTGGCCGACAGGCCGTTCGGCTGGGTGGCGGCGTACTTGGACGCGAAGTCCTTCGCCGAGACGTGGCTCGAGTCGGGGGTGAAGAGGTTGGCGTCGCCGTCGGTCGAGAGCTTGAAGTAGTCCTGCCCGATCAGCTGGCGGCCGATCTGCGCGGTGTGGCAGCTGGCGCAGTCGATGGTGTTGGGCGTGTTGAAGTCCGGGTTCTCGATGCGCAGCGCGCCGTCGAAGGCCGCCTTGCGCACGTCGTCGGTCGACTCCTGGCAGGTGGCGACGAGCAGCGGGTTGACGCTGTCCGAGGTGTCCGGCGTGGGGAAGCTCAGCGACAGCAGCCCCTC